>DAIEIL010000139.1 GCA_027352645.1 Rhodobiaceae bacterium
CCGCGAACGGGGCGCAAACCCGCGCCTTCGTTGACGCTTGAAGCCCCTTACGCGCATACTCTCTATATGAACATGCTTTCGTCCAAGCGATGCCGAAACCGTCCGGACGGAACGGGGCCTGAAGCAACGCCCCTCGGAAAAACCGGATTCCTCTTTATGCGGAACGAAGCGGAATGAGCGAGTCGCTCGGCGAGAGCGGGGCCGACGCCGAAGAACGGCGCAGGGCCCAATTGCAGGCGCGGCCACCGGTCTCGCATCACAGCCGTTTTGTCTCGGTGATGAAGATCGCGCTGCCGCTCGGCGCCGCGGCGCTCTTCGCGACGGTGCTCATCTATTCCGGCGCCTTCGACACGCATGACAAGCTCGACATCAGCTTCCGCGAGATTTCGACGCTGAACAACGACCTCCGCATGGTGAGCCCGCGCGTGACCGGCCTCGACGGCTCGGGGCGCCCCTATGTGCTCACCGCCGACACGGCGACGCAGGCGCCGGGCAAGCCGAACCATGTCACGCTCGACAATGTGCAGGCGGACCTGAAGCTCGAGAACAACACGGACTGGGTTTCGCTTTCTTCCGCGACCGGCCTCCTCGACACGGAGACGCAGACGCTCGACCTCACCCAGAAGATCGACATCTACGCCTCCACGGGCTACGAGTTTCATGGCACCTCGGTCGTGGTCGATTTCCGCAAAGGCACCGTCTCCAGCAGCACGCCCGTCGAAGGGCATGGGCCGCTCGGCACGTTGCGCGCGGACAGCATGACGGCCGACAATGCCAACCGGACGCTCCACTTCAAGGGCCGCGTCAAAGTTCGAATCTACGGGCAAGAGGGTAAGGGGAAGCAGTGATGACCGGAGCACCGAGGCAGGGCGCCATTCGCCAAATTCAGGCTATCGCCTGCGCCACCCTTCTCATCGGCATGAGCTTCGCCTTCGGCGCTCCGGCCCGGGCCGCCGAGGGCGCCCCCCGTGACCCGCTGAGCGGCTTTGCCACCAACCCCGACGCGCCCATCGAAATCGAGTCCGATTCGCTGGAAGTTCAGGACCAGCAGCATCAGGCGACCTTCATCGGCAATGTGGTCGCGACCCAGGGCGGCATGAAGCTCCGCTCGGATCGCCTCAAGGCGAGCTACGCCCAGGGCACCGGCGGCAAGACCCAGATCCAGGAAATCGTCGCGACCGGCAATGTCCATGTCATGTCGAAGGACGACCAGTCCGCGGATGGCGACTGGGCGCGCTATGTAGTCGCCAAGCGCAACATTCTGATGGGCGACAAGGTGGTGCTGCGCCAGGGCAAGAACGTCATCCGGGGCACGAAGCTGACCATCGACCTCGCCACCGGCAGGAGCAAGATCATCGGCGGCGCCGAGGCCGGAACCGCAAAAACCGGCGCAACCGGGCGCGTCAAGGCCCTCTTCCAGCCCCCGCCGAAAGAGAAAAAATAAAAGAAAGCTGGTAAAAGGCCTCATTTCATACAAATTTAATGCCAAGTGCTATCAGATGATGGCGAATGAGTGAGGACGACCCATGCAGAGCCGCGCCGCAACCCTGGAGACCAGGTCCCATGAGGGGCCGCGCCTCGTTGCGAGCAATCCAGGCCTCTCGGTCGAGAAGATCGGCAAGAGCTTTCGGCGCCGGCCCGTCGTGCGTGGGGTGAGCTTCGACGTGCGCCGGGGCGAGGCCGTCGGCCTGCTTGGCCCCAATGGCGCGGGTAAAACTACCGTTTTCTACATGATCACCGGGCTTATCGCGCCGGATTACGGTTCGATCTCGCTCGACGGCAGCGACATCACCAGCCTGCCCATGTATCGCCGGGCGCGGCTCGGCATCGGCTATCTGCCGCAGGAAGCCTCGATCTTTCGCGGCCTCACCGTCGAACAGAATATCCGCGCCGTCCTCGAAGTGATCGAAAGCGACCGCGACCGCCGCGAGGCGACGCTGGACGATCTGCTGGCCGAATTCTCGATCACGCATCTCCGGCGCACGCCATCGGTGGCGCTGTCGGGCGGCGAAAGGCGGCGCGTCGAAATCGCGCGAGCGCTCGCAACCCAACCCTCCTTCATGCTGCTCGACGAACCATTCGCAGGCATCGACCCGATCGCCATCGGGGACATTCGCGATCTCGTCGCACATTTGAAGGATCGTGGCATCGGCGTTCTCATCACCGACCACAATGTGCGCGAGACGCTGGAACTGATCGACCGCGCCGTCATCATCCATGACGGGCATGTGCTGATGGAGGGCGAACCCTCCGAAATCGTAGGTAACGAAGACGTCCGTCGCCTCTATCTCGGCGAACGTTTCTCTCTTTAGTGGCGTAACGGGCATGGGGCCGCATCACATATGGCGCTAGGACCGCGGCTGGAACTCCGCCAGGGCCAGGCTCTGGTGATGACTCCGCAGTTGCAGCAGGCAATCAAGCTGCTGCAGCTTTCGAATCTCGAACTTGCCGACTATGTCGAGCAGGAACTCGAGCGCAATCCGCTGCTCGAAGCCAATGTCGCCGAACCCGAAATCACCGAGCGATCCGTCGACACGCGTGAAGCCGATGGAGACTTCGAGCCGGCGCCGACGAACGAAACCGCGCTGACGTTGAGCGACGACGGGCCACTGCCTTCCCGCGACGGCGATCTCGATACCGATTACGACAATGTCTATGCCGATGAGAGCCGCAGCGACGCCGCGAATGATGTGGCGGCGGAAACGCCGGGCATGCAGGGCTCGGACTGGCAGAACCTCCGCAATGGCGGCGGAGGCGGGGGCGGCGACGGCGAACTCGGCTTCGAGTCGACCCTGACGCGCGAGGCAACGCTCTCCGAGCATCTGACCGAACAGCTCAACATGGCGATCAAGGACGAGCGCCAGCGCATGATCGGCGCCTATCTGATCGATCAGGTCAACGAGGCGGGCTACATCACGACCGACCTGTCGGAGATTGCCGACCGGCTCGGCGCGCCGCTCGCGGATGTCGAGACGGTGCTTGCGACGCTCCAGACATTCGATCCGGCAGGCATCTGCGCGCGCAGTCTCAAGGAATGCCTCGCGATCCAGCTCAAGGAACGCGACCGCCTCGATCCGACCATGCAGATATTCCTCGATCATCTCGAACTCTTCGCACGGCGCGACCTCGATCTCCTGATGAAGCTCTGCAATGCCGACCGCGAGGACATCGCGGGCATGGTGGAGGATATACGCGGCTGCAATCCGAAGCCCGGCCTCGCCTTCGGCAACGAGCCCGTGGTGCCGGTCATTCCCGATGTCTTCGTGCGCCAGCGCGCCGACGGAAGCTGGGCCATCGAACTGAATTCGGAGACGCTGCCCCGCGTGCTCGTGAACCAGCAATACTACGCCGAGGTGAGCAAGTTCTCCGCCGACCCAAAGGCCAAGTCCTACCTGTCGGAATGCCTCAACAATGCGAACTGGCTCGTCAAAAGCCTCGACCAGCGCGCCCGCACCATTCTCAAGGTCGCCTCCGAAATCGTTCGCCAGCAGGACGCCTTCCTGATGCATGGCATCCAGTATCTCCGGCCGCTCAACCTGAAGACGGTGGCCGACGCGATCTCGATGCATGAATCCACCGTCTCCCGCGTTACGGCGAACAAGTACATCGCGACACCGCGCGGCATTTTCGAGATGAAATATTTCTTCACCTCCTCGATCGCATCGAGCGAAGGCGGCGAGGCGCATTCGGCCGAAGCGGTGCGCCACCGCATCAAGGAACTGATCGAGGCGGAACTGCCGGACGCTGTTCTCTCCGACGACAATATCGTCGAGATCCTGAAAAAGTCGGGTATCGACATCGCCCGCCGTACGGTCGCAAAGTATCGGGAAGCCATGAACATCCCCTCCTCGGTCCAGCGCCGGAGGGACAAGAAGGTCTATGCCTGAGCATGGCGGCGGGGCTTTGAAACCCGTGCCTGATTGCACTATGGCCATGAAAGTAAAGGCTTTTTTTGCCTTGGAAGGAGCTGGTTGACACCCCCGGACCGGGCCACTAGTTTGCCACGCGCTCAACGTCCCCCTGGGGCAGCCAAGGGCCTGCGCACAGGGGATGACGGCGTAATGAGCCGCCGATGCAATGATGACGCGGCGCCCGGGGATGACGCGGCAGCCGGACCGAGATACAGAGGTTGGTACGTCAAGGCTCAGCTTTATAAGAGCCGTCCCATAGTCAGCGCGACGTGACCCGGAAAGGTCTCCCATGCAAGTTCAGGTCAGCGGTCATCATCTCGATGTCGGGGATGCGCTCCGCACCCATGTCACGGAACGTCTCGAGCAGAGCGTCGGGAAATATTTCGACAAGCCGATCCACGGGCATGTCATCTTTACGAAAGAAGGCTTCGAGTATCGCGCCGATTGCTCGGTGCATCTGAACTCGGGCATGCACATCAATACGCAGGGCCGTGCGACGGACCCCTATGCGTCGTTCGATGGCGCGGTCGACAAGCTCGACAAGCGCCTGCGCCGCTACAAGAGCCGCCTCAAGAGTCACAGCAAGGACAAGCAGGCGCTTCCGGTCGAATCCGCCCGCTCCTTCATCATCGAAGCAAGCGACGAGCACGAAGAAGTGCCAGCCGACGCCCAGCCGGTGATCATCGCCGAAGGCACCACCTCGATCCCGCGCCTCAGCGTGGGCGACGCGGTGATGCAGATGGACCTCATCGACGCGAAGTTCGTCGTCTTCCGCAACGGCGCGACGGGCGGACTGAACGTCGTCTATCGGCGTGAGGATGGAAATATCGGCTGGATCGACGCTGGCACCGATTCTGCAAAGCCATGATCTATACACCGGCAAAGCCGGGCCCGGGCGCCGCCTTCGCGACGAGCCGGGGTTGAGTAAAACCGCAAGACAGGACCGGACCATGGAGCTTGAAGATCTGGTGTCGCCCGAGGGGGTGATTGGCCACCTCAAGGTCACCAGCAAAAAGCAAGCGCTGCAGGAGCTATCCGCACGCGCAGCCGCGCTGACGGGCCTGTCGGAGCGCGCGATTTTCGAGACGCTGCTCGAACGCGAGCGCCTCGGCTCGACGGGCGTCGGCCAGGGCATTGCCATTCCTCATGGCAAACTTGCGCCATTGACCCAGCTCTATGGGCTTTTCGCGCGCCTGGAAACGCCGATCGACTTCGAATCGGTTGACGACCAGCCGGTCGATCTCGTCTTCCTGCTGCTCGCGCCGGAAACCGCAGGCGCCGACCATCTGAAAGCGCTGGCGCGCATCTCGCGGCTGCTGCGTAACGCTGCGGTCGTCGAAAAGCTCCGCGCAAGCGACGATCCGGCGGCTCTCTTCGCGATCCTTACGGAACCGGTGGCGACCCACGCGGCCTGAGGCGCCCGCCCCAACAAAAAAGCCCCGGTGTTTCCATCGGGGCTTTTTCTTTGACTGGCCGGTCGTCGCCCTTAATGGACGCTGAGCGGCTCCAGATCGTACTGGCGCGCACCTGCAAAAGCGGCATCGCGGTTATCCAGGACCGCCATGCGGTCGCCATTCGCGGCATGGACAGCGTAGAGCTTCGTATCGGCGGGAACATCAATCTCGGAACCGAGGTCGCTGGCCAGCTCGCCCGCGAGCACTTCGCGCACATAGACAATGTTGGGCATGCCGACATTGGCGAAGAGTTCCGGCGTCAGATGGCGCAGGTCCTGCGTACCCCATCCGCTCTGGCCTTCAATGTCGAATTCTTCTTTGTCGTTACGCATTTTACGCTCCTTTCGCGCCGTCCCTCTTCTGAGGCAACGGACGTCACTGGTCGTCTTTACGTAGCCGGGGCGGACGATACGCCCTCTCCAATTTCAATCTGGCGCACCAGCTTCGACGGTTCCGGCCTTATGAGGTCGATCGCGAGGAGGCCATTGTCGAGCCTCGCCTCTCCGACATCGATTCCCTCGGCCAGAACGAAAGCGCGCTGGAACTGCCGCGCTGCGATGCCGCGATAGAGATAGACGCGGCCCTCATCCTCGCGCTTGCGTCCACGAATGACGAGCTGATTGTCCTCGACGGTGACCGAAAGCTCGTCGCGTGCAAAGCCGGCGACGGCCAGCGTGATGCGCAGCACCCGTTTCGGCGTCTCGCCCTCGATCCGCGTCACATCCTCCACATTATAGGGAGGATAGCCGTCGGACCCCTTGGCGACCTGTTCGAGCAGTCGTTCCATCTCGTCGAAGCCGAGCAGGAACGGGCTGTTGAACTGCACCATGCGCGTCATCACCAAACCCTTTCGCCAAAGCCCTTTCAAAAGCGACCCGGTTACATCCGGCCCGGCAGCCTCGCCACTGAGCCTGGCGGCCCTTTACGGCGCCGCTTGTGCTCAATGTGGGGATTAGCGGGCGCTGTTGCAAGCGGCTCACGCTGGCGAGCCGAAGGCTCAAAATCCTCGCCACCGCGAATGCCGACGAGCCGGCTTTTTGCGTCATCATGCCTCAGGCGCGGGGATCGACGGCGACCACTTGTCGCGTTCCGGCGCGGCCACAGGGGGCGCAGCCTTGCGGCAACAAGCAATTCAAGAAAGTAGCCCCAATGGAGGAGGAAGAGGGATTTCTCGCGGAGATACGCGCTTTCCTCGCCGAGAAACTCACGCCGGAGCTCCGCGCCGCCGGGCGCCGGACGGTCGGTACGCATTCGCAGATCGGCGCCTGCCGCGTCTGGCACCGGCGTCTGTATGAGCGCAGCTGGATCGCGCCCGCCTGGCCTGTCGCCCATGGCGGCACCGGCTGGACGGCGCGTCAACGCTTTCTCTTCGATCAGGAGTGCGCCGCCAACGACGCGCCGATCCTTTTCGCCACGGGAATGCGCAGCATCGGACCGCTGCTGATCGCGGCGGGAACGCAAGCGCAGCGCGAGCGCTACCTCAAACCGATCCTCACCGGCGACGATCTCTGGTGTCAGGGATTTTCCGAACCGGGCGCCGGCTCCGACCTCGCGGCGATCAAGACCCGCGCCGATGCGGATGGCGACCATTACGTCGTCAACGGCTCGAAGATCTGGACCACCGGCGCGCACCACGCGAACCGCATGTTCGCGCTGATGCGCACGTCGCAAGGCGCGCGGCCGCAGGAAGGCATCACCTTTCTTCTCATCGACATGGATACGCCCGGGATAAAGGTCGAGCCCATCATCGGCTTCGACGGTGAACACGAATTCAACCAGGTCTTTTTCGACGATGTGCGGGTGCCGATGGCAAACCGCATCGGGATCGAGGGCGATGGCTGGTCCGTCGCCAAACAGCTCATGCGCTTTGCGCGTTCAAACAACACGACGAGCGGCTTGCTGCGGCGCGCCTTCCGGGGCGTGGAGCGCCTGATCGCGCTCGATCGCGACATGCCGGACGAGATCTGCCTTCGCCGCAGCGCCGTCGAAATCGACATTCGCAGTTTCGAGAGTTTCGAATTGCGGCTGCTGACCGAAGGACGGCTTTCCGGCGACGACGAGATCGCTTCCTCGCTGATGAAATCCATGGCGAGCGAGCTGCACCAGCGCATCACGGAACTCGGGATCGAGGCGGCGGGCCCATATGGCGCCGTGGCGGGCCATCTCAACGGCAATGCGTCGCCGCTTGCCGACGAGGCCGCCCATGCGACCCGGAAATATTTCAGCACTCGTGCGGCAAGCATCTATTCGGGCACCAACGAAACGCACCGGAACATCATCGCGCGATCGCTCATCGACCTGCGCTCCGCCTGAAGCGAAGCGGCAGACATGGAAAAGGGCCGGTGCTCATCGCAACCGGCCCTTTTCATCATTGGCGGAGATTACTTGCGGCCCTTCGGCGCGCCGGCCGTCTTGCTGCCGGTCGCATTCGCAAAGGGGGAAGCGGTCACTTCGACCTTCTTCTTGTCCTGTTTCGGCTTCTTCGCTTCTCTTGTGCTCTTCTTCTGACCTTTGGCCAATTCGATCTCCTGTCGGGCGGCGCGGAAGCGCCCACCTCTAAGTTTCAACCCTATCGCGCTTCACGCCGCGAAGCTCCGATAATCGGCGGACTCCCGCCAGCGGGCGTGGGCCGGGAAGATAAATCTTGCGCTTTTGCTCCCCGGGGCCCATTCATAGCCGCGAAGCGAGGGCACAAACGCCACCCGCGCCATTTCCCAGATCGCCCCCAGATGCTGCACATCGGAGCGAAAAGCCTCGGTGAGAGTACATGCAGAGCCACAAATTCAAGGTCGGCGAGACGGTCGAATTCCTCGCCGGCGCTTCCTATCTCGCCAAGACGCGCGGCCATTACATCGTCATGCGTCTCCTGCCCTCGGAAGGCAACGGCTTCCAATATCGCGTGAAGAACGTCGCCGACGGGCATGAGCGCATCGTGCGCGAAGGCCAGATCGAGTAAGCGCGGCGGTTTGTCTCAACCGCCCCGAAGCCTGCGACGGATTGGCGCCGTTCACTGACAATGTGACACATGGCCCGTGTAGAATCCGGGACTTAGCATCCGCCCCTGATGGGGGAGAAACCCGACACACAAGCCGGGAGAGGATGCGAGCCATGATTCAGTACGCAGCCGTTGAAACGGCAAAAGTCGAGCGAGAGCCCTATCCGCATTTCGTCGTGCCGAATTTCCTCGGCCCCGACAATCTGAAAAAAGTCATCCGCGATTTTCCCGATCTCGACATGGCGGGCCTCTTCCTGCCGGAAGCGACGCATTACGGCCCCGTTTTCGAAAAGCTCCTCGCGGAACTCGCCGGGCCGAAGCTCCGCGCCTTGGTTTCCGAAAAACTCGACGTCGATCTCAGCGGGCGGCCCGCGCTCATCACGCTCAGAAGCTGCTGCCAGGCGGGCGACGGTCAGATCCATGCGGATTCAAAATTCAAGCTCGCAACCCTGCTGCTCTATCTGAACGAACCATGGGCGCCACAGGGCGGGCGGCTGCGCGTGTTGCGCTCTGCGACCGACATCAACGACTACGCCGCCGAAGTGCCGCCAGAGGGTGGCACGCTCGTCGCCTTCAAGGTGCAGCCCAATTCATGGCACGGGCACGAGCCCTTCGTCGGCCCGCGCCGCTATGTGATGCTCAACTACTGCCGCGACGAGGACGTGATGATGCGCGAAGCGGCGCGGCATCGTCTTTCGGGACGCGTGAAGAAATTCAAGCGTCTCTTCGGCGTGGGTAAAATACCTCCGGCGCTGGTGCCGATGCCGCAAGAGAGAACGGGACTGAGATGAGTGACAGCGTAACCATCGCGCGCGCGTTCTCCGATTGCCTCGATCGCGCCAAGCTCGACACGCACCCCTATCGCCACTGGCTCCTGACAAGGGCACTTCCGGACGACGTCGCCCACGCGATCCCGGCATTGCCCGTCGACGCGCCGCAAATCGGCGATACGCTCGGCAAGCGCGAAACGCACAACTCGACGCGCAATTTCTTCTCGGTCGAGAACCGGAAGCGCTTCCCCGTCTGCGAGGCCGTGGCGAGCGCCTTCCAGTCGCCCGAAACCGTGCGCCACCTCGAAAAGGTAACGGGCATATCGCTCAAGGGAACCTCGCTCCGCATCGAATATTGTCAGGATCGCGACGGCTTCTGGCTGGAGCCGCACACCGATATCGGCGCGAAGCTCTTCACCATGCTGATCTACCTGTCCGACAGGCCGGATGCCGAAGGCTGGGGCACCGATATTTACGATGCCAGCAAGCGGCATCTGGGTTCCGCACCGGGCGGCTTCAACAAGGGCCTGATCTTCATTCCCGGCGAGGACACATGGCACGGCGTCGCCAAGCGCGAATATGCGGGCATACGCAAGTCGATCATCGTCAACTATGTCGTGCCCGAATGGCGGGCGCGGCATGAGCTCGCCTTTCCCGACGAGCCCATCGCCTGACCGTCACTCGCCCGGCGTGGAGGGGTGAAGCGGCGGGATCACCGCCGTGACGAGTTGCATCTTGCCGGAGATGACACCGCGGGTGGTTATCATCTCGTCGGCAATCGCCTGAAGCGTTCTCGCCGGACCCTGCACGAGGATCACCTCCATCGTCTGATTGTGGACGAGGTGAACGTGCAGCGACGAAATCACTTCCGCGACATGGCGATATTGAAGATCGGCGAGATGCTTCTGCAGGCCGCTCACTGAATTGTCGTAGAAAAGCGTGATCGTGCCCGCCATGACGTCGTCGCCGCGCTCGCGCTTATGCTCCACCAGAAACTGGTGGAGCATGTCGTTGATCGCCTGCGAGCGGCTGGCGAAGCCGCGCGCTTCCACCATCTCGTCAAGCTCGGTCAGCAACTCCTCAGGGAGCGAGATGCTGATCCGGCTGACGGGACGGCTTTCGGAGCGGCCTTGTTCGATCTCGGCCATCGTCAATCCCCAATAATCACGACTCAGAACATGTGGCTGTAGCGCTCGATTTCCCACTGGCTGACCGAGAGGTGATAGGCATTCCATTCCTCGGTCTTGTACTTGATGAATTCATCGCGCAGTTCCCTGCCCAGAACACGCTCCGTCAGCGGATCGGCGGCAAAGGCGGCGACCGCTTCCTGCAATGTCTGCGGCAGGAAGTGGATGCCGCGAGCCTGCCGTGCCTCCTCCGAGATCGTGTAGAGATTATCCTCATTCGGCTCGCCGGGGTCGATACCCTCGCGAATGCCCTCGAGACCGGCAGCGAGAGCGAGCGTCGCCGCGAGATAGGGGTTCACCGCGCCATCTGCATTGCGCGATTCGCAGCGCCCGCCGCCCGCAGGCACTCGGACGGAATTGGTGCGGTTGTTCGAACCGTATGAATTGAAGACCGGCGCCCAGGTGAAGTAGCTCATCGCACCCTGACGCACGAGACGCTTGTAGCTGTTCACCGTCGGTGCGAAAGCGGCGCAGAGGGCGGGCCCATGCTTCAGGATACCGCCGATGAATTGATAGCCGATCTTCGTGAGGCCGAGCCCACGCGGGTCATCCTTCGGATCGCAGGCAAAGGCATTCTTGCCGGTCGCGAGGTCCGACAGCGACATGTTGAAATGCGCGCCATTGCCCGTCTTGTTGGCGAAGGGCTTGGGCATCATGGTGGCGAGAAGACCCTCTTCCTTCGCGTAGTGCTTCGCCATATCGCGGAAGAAGATGAGCCGGTCGCACATGGTCAGCGCATCGGCATACTGGAAATCGAACTCGTACTG
This sequence comes from Rhodobiaceae bacterium, assembly GCA_027352645.1. Classification (GTDB taxonomy): domain Bacteria; phylum Pseudomonadota; class Alphaproteobacteria; order Parvibaculales; family Parvibaculaceae; genus Parvibaculum. Next base: position 11,085 of record DAIEIL010000139.1, read on the forward strand.
GCCGTTCGCATCCTCATGGTCGAAGGAATAGAGATCCCAGCCGAGATCGTTGATGCAGGTCGCGACCTTGTCGAGCCAGGTGAACTGGTCCATGAAGCCGCGCACGTCATAGCAGGGCTTCACCAGCTTGTCGTCGGGGTTGGGTACGGAAAGCGTGCCATCCTCGTTCTGCTTCAGAACATAGATCTCGCATTCGATGCCGAGATTGAAGCCGAAGCCCATGCTTGCCGCATCGGCCAGCACATTCTTCAGCGCGACGCGCGTGTTGAGCGGATAAGGCTTGCCCTGAAAGCCATTGTCAGCAGGCATCCAGGCGACCTTGGGCTCCCAGGGAAGCTGGATGATGTGGTTGAGATCGGGGATCGAGGTGATCTCGTCGTCGTTCGGCGCCTGCCCGAGGCCGTCCAGCGCATAACCGGTATAACGCTCGGAACCATGCGCCATATGCTCCAGATGGTCGATGGGGACGACCTTGCCCTTGGGCACGCCGTGAATGTCCACGTAGGCGCCGATACAATACTTCACGCCCTTCTGCTTCAGCTCTTGCATCAGCTTCTTGATGTCCGGGGTCGCGGTCATTTCTTTCTCCGTCTCGCAGTTAAAGCTTTTCCGTTTGCGGCCGAGGGGATCGTCCGCATCGCATGAATTCAAAATGTCGAAGGCTCCTGGGGTGTGGCCGAGCTTCAGCCGCTGCTTTCAAAATAGGAGTGTTCGAGCGGAGGATTTTCCTTGAGCCCCTTCAGGATCAACGCGCTCAAATCCTCGACCATCCAGTCGAACCAGATGTTTCCGTTTTCCGCCGTCGCGCGGCTCGGCGTACCTGTCACGCCATTGAGGCTGGTGCGATTGACGGGATGGGCGAAAACGAGACCGTCGGTGCGGTCGGGATCGTCGGCATCCATCTGCAAGTCGGGGCGCACCATCTCCGGTGCGCGGGCAAGCATCAGTGCCGTCTCGGCATCATTCGCATGCCAGTCGTCGCCATCGGCGAAGTGGAACTCGCGGACGCGCTTGCTGACGGTCGCCGAATTGATGAGCGCCACCATCATGTCGTCGTGCTCGGCCCGAAGCATTTCCAACGCGCAGCGCAATGGCGCGGCATTGGTCACATGGGTGTTGACCATGAAGAGGCGGCGCACGCCCGAGTGATAGGCCCAGTCGCCAATATCCTTGACGAGATTGATGAGCGTGATGGGCTGGAGCGCGATCGTGCCCGGCCAGCGGCGGCTATGGCCGATGGAGCAACCGTAGAACATGGTCGGCAGCATCGGCACCTTCGTGCGCTCGGACACCGCCTTGCAGAGAATATCGGCGAGCACGGCGTCCATGCCCGTGCCCATATGCGGCCCGTGCTGCTCGGTCGCGCCGACGGGCAGGATTGCGGCATGGCCCGCAGCTTCCAGATCGGCGGGGATTTCCGCCCATGTGCGTTCCGACCAGAGCATGGGGCTACTCCACATTGTCGCCAACTTCGGCGAGCCGCATCATCATGGGATAGGGCTCCTCGCCTTCCTCCCCCTGAGCCTCGCTCGAATAGATCAGCTCTTCGAGCCGTGCCTTGGTGGCGAGAAACTCCTCGGAGATGAACTGGTCCATCTGGCGCGGACGCGGCACCGGCACCTCGATCAGTTCCTGCACTTCGCCGGGATGAGGCTTCAGTACCAGAATACGGTCGGCGAGATAGATCGCCTCGTCGAGGTCATGCGTGATGAAGACGATGGTGATGTCGATCTTGCGCCAGATTTCGAGAAGATGCGCCTGCATGCGGGCCCGCGTCTGCGCGTCGAGCGCGCCGAAGGGCTCATCCATCAACAGGATGCGCGGCTGGTTCGCCAAGGCGCGCGCGATGGCGACGCGCTGCTTCATGCCGCCCGAAAGCTGGTGCGGATAGGCGTCGGCGAATTTTTCGAGGCCGATCAGCTGCAGCCATTGCAGCGCTTGCGTCTCGGCTTCGAGGCGGCCCGCATTGTTGACCTCAAGGCCGAACATGACGTTGCGCTTCACGGTGAGCCAGGGAAAGAGCGTATAGCCCTGAAACGCCATGCCGCGGTCGCGCCCCGGCCCGTTCACGGGCTTGCCCTGCAGAAGCACCTCGCCCGATGTCTGCGTTTCGAGCCCCGCGAGAATGCGGATGAGAGTCGACTTGCCGCAACCGGATGGGCCGACAATGCAGAGGAATTCGCGGCGATGCGTCTCGAAGTTGATGTCCTTCAACGCTACGGTTTCGCGCTTCTGCGTTTCGAAGGTCTTGCCGAGCGACTTCACCTTGAGGATGACCTCGCGCGACTTCATCCGGTCGAAGCGGTCGCGGACTTGCGGCGACTGTTCGAGATAGGAGGGAAGCATCTTTTGTGCGTTCATGTTCGCTCCCTCACGCCTTGACCGTGCGGTCCCAGGGGAAGAGACGCTTGCCGAGAAGGGCAAGCAGAATGTCCGTTCCGAGACCGATGATGCCGATGATGAAAATCGCCGCATAGACATTGGCGAAATGCTGGTAACGCGCCTGCTGCGTGATGAACCAGGTGATACCCGTGGTCGTGCCGATGAGTTCGGCGACGATGAGATAGGTCCATGCCCATCCAAGCAGAATGCGCTGGTCGCGATAAAGATCGGGCAGAATGCCCGGAATGACGACGCGCGAAAGCAGCTGCAGATTCTTCGTGCCGAGTGTCAGCGCCGCTTCGACCAGCGCACCGTCGAGCTTGCGCGTCGTATTGGCGATGATGAGCACCTGTTGGAAGAAGGTGCCGATGACGATGACCGCAATCTTGGGGCCGTCATAGATGCCGAGAATGGCGACTGCGAGCGCGCCGAAGGCAGGCGCCGGAAGATAGCGGAAGAATTCGACGAAAGGTTCCGTCAGCCGCGAGATCGGCGAGTATGTGCCGCAGAGAATGCCCAGCGGCACGCCGAAGATGGACGAGATGACGAAGCCCCAGAAAATGACCTGGATCGAATGCCAGAGGCTTTGATGAAGCCAGGGGCTGTCGCGCGCCTC
>DAIEIL010000152.1 GCA_027352645.1 Rhodobiaceae bacterium
AAAACAGACAATAGCTGCGGTGGCGACAGGATAATCTGAAATCCAGCGGGACATGTTTAGCCTCCCTGCGCGCATGATGAGCATGCTTGCAAAGGAACACACCGCTGAGAAAGAAAATAGTGCGGGCGAGAAGGTTGAACCATTAATCCCTTGCGGAAAGAACGGCCAATCTGCTCGTCCGGTTTCAGTCGACCTACCACCATCCCCTGTGGCGATAGGCATAGCGCTCGTGGCGCTCGGCCATCGGGCGGCAGCGGTCGCCATCTTCGTCGCAGACAAGCTGGCGGCAATCGTCGCCGTCCCAGTCGCATTCGGTTCTGACGGTCCGTTCGGGCTGGACATAGCGGCAGTCGTCGCCATCCCAATCGCACTGGACCTGGGGCCGATAGCCCTCCTCGTCATCGTCGGCGCGGGCGGCTCCGGCGCCGAAGCTCAACGAGCCGATGGTGACCGTCGCGGCGATCGCGACGAGCAGTGTGAGTCTTTTCGATCCGTTCATGGCGAAACTCCGACGCAAGGCCCCCTAAGCCAGCGAATGAAGCATGGGCTTTGCCGGCTGAACCGCTCGTGAACAGGACGTTTAGGCTCGCACCATCGGCGATGGCGGGCCGGGACGGCGTTTGTGGCGCTGGATTTTCGAGAGGAAACTGGTGCCCACGGAGTGGATTGAACACTCGACCTCTCCCTTACCAAGGGAGTGCTCTACCACTGAGCTACGTGGGCCGTTTCTGTTGCCCCGGCAGCCGGGGAGCGAAAGGGAAGGTCTGGCCGAAGCCGAACCTCTTTCGGGCGCGCGGAAAGTGCCACAGCCTGCCCCCTTCATGCAACAGGGAATGGCAGGTTAAGGCCATGCTGTTGACGCCCGGTTTCACATGGGCCATATGCGGGGCTCAGATGAAGCCTCGAAAGGGCCGAGAGCCATGAAAAACAAGGCCGACGACAACCGTACCCGCGCGCCCCACGGCCAGGGTCCCGCCCGGGGCCAGCAGGCCAAGGAAGCTCGCCTCGCCGAGGCGCTGCGCGCGAATCTCCGCAAGCGCAAGGCGCAGGCCAAGGCCCGCGACGCCGAAGGCGACAAATAAGCCCTTCGAGACGGGCGAGGCGTTCGGGGCCAAAATGACCGGCTCCCCGTGACTCTTCGGGCGCGCGCCCCTATAAATCCGTGGTCACCCGGGGCATTCAGGCCCCGTGCCCAGCGGACCCATCATGGACACCATTCACATTCGCGGCGGACGCCGGCTGTCAGGCTCCATTCCGATCAGCGGCGCGAAAAACGCGGCCTTGCCGTTGATGACGGCGGCCCTTTTGACGGCCGAGCCGGTGAAATTCACCAATGTTCCGGCGCTGACCGATGTGCGCTCGCTGGGCAGGCTGCTGGGTGTGCTGGGCTCGGACGTCCAGCGCGACGGCGATTCGGTGACCATCGCCACGCCCGAAATCACCTCGACGACCGCGCCTTATGAAATCGTTTCCCAGTTCCGCGCGAGTTTCTGGGTGCTGGGGCCGCTCGTCGCCCGCTGCCGCGAGGCCAAGGTGTCGCTGCCCGGCGGCTGCGCCATCGGCGCCCGGCCGGTCGATCTCTATATCAAGGGCCTCCAGAAGATGGGGGCCGAGATCGACCTTGTGGAAGGCTATGTGCTGGCGAAGGCGCCCGAGGGCCTGAAGGGCACGGTCATCCGCTCGCCCATCGTTTCCGTCGGGGTCACCCATACGCTGATGATGGCGGCGACGCTCGCCGAGGGCGAAACCGTGCTCGAAAACGCGGCGCGGGAGCCGGAAGTCTCTGACCTCGCCCATTGCCTCGTTTCCATGGGCGCGAAGATCCAGGGCATCGGCACCTCGACGCTCCGCATTGAAGGCGTCGAGAAGCTCCATGGCACGACCCATCGCGTCATCGCGGACCGGATCGAGGCCGGCACCTATGCCATCGCCGCCGCCATGACGGGCGGCGAGGTGACGCTCGAAGGCGTCAACGCGGAGACTTTCGAGGCGGCGCTTTCGGTGCTTCGCGCGGCAGGCGCGGGCGTCGATGTCCAGCAGGGGCAGGTGCGCATCTACCGCAATGGCGAGCGGCTTCAGGCGACGAATGCCGTCACGCAGGTGTTTCCCGGTTTCCCGACCGATCTTCAGGCGCAGTTCATGGCGCTGATGACGACGGCGGAAGGCGAGTCGGAAATCACCGAGACGATTTTCGAAAACCGCTTCATGCATGTGCAGGAACTCGCGCGTTTCGGCGCGGACATTTCGCTGCATGGCGACAAGGCGCTGGTGCGGGGCGTCGAGAAGCTGAAGGCCGCGCCCGTCATGGCGAGCGATCTCAGGGCGTCGGCCGCGCTTGTGGTGGCCGCGCTTGCCGCGGAAGGCGAGACGACAA
>DAIEIL010000170.1 GCA_027352645.1 Rhodobiaceae bacterium
TCGTCGCGGACACGGTCGGCTTCCTTGAAATCCTTCGCCTTGCGCGCAGCCGCGCGGGCGGCGATCAGACCTTCGATCTCTTCCCCATCAATATGGGGAGCAAGGCCCGCGCCTGCAAACCAGCTTTCCGGGTCCGCCTGAAGGAGGCCGATGAGATAGCCCGAGCCGAGCAAGGCGGCCTTGAGACGGGCTCTTTCGGCTTTGTCGGTCGCCGTGTTCGCCTGTTTCGCCAGATCGAAGAGAACGGCCAGCGCCTTGGGCGTGTTGAGATCGTCGAGCAGCGCCTCGAGGAAGACATCCGGCACGGCGTCGTTCGCCTGCGCCTCGACATCGGCGAGCGACCGGAGCGCACCATAAAGCCGGTCCAGCATGCGGCGGGACTGAATGAGGCCATCCGCCGTCCAGTCGAGCGGCTGGCGGTAATGGCCATTCAGCAGCGCAAGGCGGATCGCCTCGCCCGGTGCTTCCTTGATCAGGTCGTGGACCAGCAGCACGTTGCCGATCGACTTCGACATCTTTTCCTTTTCGATGTTCACGAAGCCATTATGCAGCCAGAAGCGGGCCAGCGGCGCATTGCCATGGGCGCAGTTCGACTGAGCGATTTCGTTCTCATGATGCGGGAACTGGAGGTCGATGCCGCCGCCATGAATGTCGATGGTGGTACCGAGATGCTTCTCGATCATGGCCGAGCATTCGATATGCCAGCCCGGACGGCCGCGACCCCAGGGGCTGTCCCAGCCCGGTTGTTCTGGTGTCGATGGCTTCCAGAGCACGAAGTCGGCAGGGTCTTTCTTGTAGGGAGCGACCTCGACACGCGCGCCGGCGATCATGTCGTCGCGGTCGCGGCCTGAAAGGCATCCATATTCGGCATAGCTCGGCACGTTGAAAAGCACATGTCCGTCCGCCGCATAGGCGTGGCCATTGGCGATCAGCGTCTCCAGCATGGCGATCATGCCGGGGACGGTTTCGGTCGCCTTGGGCTCGATGTCGGGCGGCAGCACGCCCAGCGTGCCCATGTCGTCGCAATAGATCTTCGCGTATTTGTCCGTGATCGCGGAAATCTCGACGCCCTGCTCTTTGGCGGCGGCGATGATCTTGTCCTCGATGTCGGTGATGTTCCGCGCATAGACGACATTCGGATAGAGCCGCCGCAGCACCCGGGCGAGCACGTCGAAAACGACGGCGGGACGCGCATTGCCGATATGGGCGAAGTTGTAGACCGTGGGTCCGCAGACATACATGGTCACACGGGCCGGATCGGTGGGCTCGAAGACCTCCTTGCGGCGGGTCAGTGAATTCTGAAGCGTAAGTCGAAGGGAAGTCGTCATCGCGGATGCCTTGGGCGGGATGCCTGATCTTGGACGCGGCATGGCGCTCGCCGCCCGGCCCGCTCCGAAGCAACCCTGTCCATGTCAGGGATAGGCACTTGTTAATCGCCTTGATCCTGCCCGGCAAGGCTTAACATTCCGCAGAATACCAAGGGTTTACCCCCACGCTATTTGCGCTTTTAGCGGGTCGGCGCGTCTTGATAGAGCGTTTCCGCAAAGCTATATGCATCCTTGAGACGATGGAACATGGGTTGGCGCGTGGCATATAGACCTCGTGCTTGATGGGCAAAATGGCCGGCCCGCTTCGGACGGTCATGACTTGAACTGACGGCGAGCATCCTCCGCGTGTTTCGGGGGTGCCGTCGGGAAACCCCTAAAGAGATGGTCATATGGACATGAATGCTGTTGATGGGTTGCGCTCGACCATGACGGATCCCCGCTCCGCCCCCCTGAAAAAGCCCTCGCGCGAGGAAGCGGAAGCCGCCGTGCGCACGCTCATCGCATGGGCAGGCGACAATCCGGCGCGCGAAGGGCTCATCGACACGCCCGGCCGCGTCGTGCGCGCCTATGAAGAATTCTTCGAGGGCTACAACGAAGACCCCTACAAGGAACTGACCCGCACCTTCGAGGAAGTCGAAGGCTATAGCGACATGGTCATGCTCCGCGACATCGCCATCGAGAGCCATTGCGAACACCACATGGTCGCGATCCTCGGCAAGGCCCATGTCGCCTATGTGCCGACTTCCAAGGTCGTCGGCATTTCGAAGCTCGCCCGCGTCATCGAGATTTTCGCCAAGCGCCTCCAGACGCAGGAAACGATGACGGCGCAGATCGCCGATACGATCAACCGCGCGCTCGAGCCCGCCGGCGTAGCGATCCTGATCGAGGCGAAGCACCAGTGCATGACGACGCGCGGCATCAAGAAGCCGGACGTGGCGACCATCACCAGCCAGTTCACCGGCGTCTTCCGCGACGATCCGCGCATGGAAGCCCGGTTCATGCAGATGATCCGCGGCTATTGAGGCCCATCTCTTCATCCGGAAAACGTCATGGCCCGGCTTGTCCGGGCCATCAACGTCTCTAGGATAGCGCAAAGCAAAACGCTGATGCCCCGCATGAAGCGGGGCATGACGTTTTGGGAGCAGAGCGTCATGAGCACTTCCCTATTTGCCCCGCGCGGCAGCGAACACGAAATCGAGACCGGCACCACCCTCGCGCCGAAATTCGACGAGCATGGGCTCATTCCCGCCATCGCCACCGATGCGAAGACGGGCGACGTGCTGATGTTCGCCTGGATGAATGCCGAAGCGCTGGAGCGCACGATCCGCACCGGCGAGGCCTGGTACTGGAGCCGCTCGCGCAAGGCCTTCTGGCGCAAGGGTGAGACCAGCGGGCAGACGCAGACCGTGAAGGAAATCCGCATCGATTGCGATCAGGATGCGATCCTGCTCAAGGTCGAGGTCGGTGGAGATGGCGGCGCATGCCATGTCGGCTACCGCTCCTGCTTCTATCGCTCGATACCGGTCGGCGCTTCCGGTCAGGTCGAACTGCGCTTCGAGGACGAAAAGCTCGGCGAACACAAGCACGGTTGAAACCTGCTCCGTTCGGCCACATTTCCGCCTGACTGGTGCCGCGCTCGCGCGTTGCACTCGCCTTTGAACCTGCGCCGCAAGGGCGCATGATGCATTTGCCGTCGACGATATGAAGCAGCAGAGAATGATCCGCCCGAAGATCGGCATAGCACTGGGTAGCGGCGTCGCGCGCGGCTGGGCGCATATCGGCGTGCTTCGCGCGCTCGACCGCGCGGGCATCGCGCCCGACATCGTGTCCGGTACATCCATCGGCTCGCTGGTGGGCGGCTGCTACCTCGCAGGCAAGCTCGACCCGCTGGAAGAATTCGCCCGCTCGCTGACGCGCAGGCGCCTGCTCGGCCTTGTCGATTTCCGGTTTCGCTCATCCGGCCTCATCGGCGATTCAAAACTCGAAGCGATGATGCGCGAGCATCTGGGCGACACCCGCATCGACCAGCTCGATCGCACCTTCGTTGCCGTCGCCACGGAGCTTGCGACCGGCCATGAGCTTTGGCTGCGCGAGGGCAATCTGGTACAGGCGATCCGCGCTTCCTATGCCCTGCCCGGCGTCTTCGCGCCGGTGCCCGTCGACAATCGCTGGCTGATCGACGGCGCCATCGTCAATCCGGTGCCTGTATCGGTAACGCGGGCACTCGGCGCACGGCTCGTCATCGCGGTCAACCTCAACACCGACCCTTTCGATCCGGCGACGCGGCGGCATTGGGAACAGGGCCACAATCCCTTCTATGTGCATACGCCGACGCCCGAACCCTATGGCCTTGCCGAAGAGATAGACGAGATCGTGGAAGCGGCCGAGGCGGAAGCCGCCGCAGAAGCGGGCGACGCGGACTCGAAGCTCGTCGCCGGCATTCGCGGCACGCTTGCCCGGCTGCGCGGCAAGGCGCCAGCGCCGGAACGCGAACTGGTGAAACGCGCCATGGGCGGCAAGCAGCGAGGGCCCGGATTTGCCAGCGTGATGCTCGCCTCGCTCAACATCATTCAGGACCGGCTCGCCCGCGCGCGGCTCGCCTCCGATCCGCCGGACATCGTCATCGCGCCGAAGATCGGCCACCTGACGCTGCTTGAATTCGACAAGGCGGATGAGTTGATACGCCTCGGCGAAGAAGCGGCAGAGGAAGCCCTGCCGCTCATTCGCGAGATGTCGGACCTGTTGCGCTAGCTGTTGGCGATATAGAACCGCAGCGCCTCGGACTCCATGACGGTTTCCGCGATGCGATGTTTCACGACGTCGCCGATCGAAATGATGCCAATCACCTCGTCGCGATCCACGACAGGCAGATGGCGGAAGCGGCCTTCGGTCATCACATCCATCAGCTCGTCGACCGAGTCGTTGAGACCGCAGGTGACGACGCGCTGCGTCATCACTTCACTCACCGGGCGTTCCAGTGCCTCGGCGCCCGAAGCCGCAACGGCGCGCACGATGTCGCGCTCGGACAACATGCCGAGGAGTTGGCCGCCCTGCATCACCACGACCGCACCGATGCGCTTACCGGTGAGCAGCCGCGCGGCCTGGGCCAGCGTCGCGATCGGCGCGATGGTAACCACGCCCGATCCTTTGGCTTTCAGTATTGTTGCAACGTACATGGCTCTCCTCCCATACCAACCGGAGCCGCCAACGGGGCCTTTCTCTGCGGACCCTCCTCCCGGGTCAGTCCGCACCTTGCCGCGTCGGCAACTACCCTAACTTCATGTTGCGGCATTCCACCGGCCCCCGCAAGCTGCTTGACGCAGGGTAAAATTGACCCTTTTTGGGATTTTCGACCCTATTCGCGCCTTATCCCCGGGCAACATTAACCCGGTTAAGCTCGCACCAGACCCAACGATTCGGCGGCACCCATGTGGCAACGCATTTACCTTCAACGTCTCAAGCACGATCTGGAACTCTGGATCGAACGCGGCTGGGTGACGCCCCAGAATGCGGAGGCGATCCTCGCCTCAGCCAGCGGCGAGGCCACCGTCCGCCGCATTCCGCAATTGCTTGCCCTTTTCGGCGCGGTGCTGATCGGCTTTGCGGCCATGAGCTTCGTTGCCGCCAATTGGGCCGAGATTTCGAAGCTCACAAAGCTCGTACTGCTCATGGGCGCGATGTGGGCGGCCTATGGCGCCGCCTTCGTGCTGGAACGGCGTGAACATCCGGCCTTCGCGCAGGCAGCCATTATTGGCGGTCTCGCGCTTTTCGGCGCGAACATCATGCTGATCGCGCAGATATATCATGTGAACACGGACAATCCAGACTGGCTTCTGCTCTGGTGCCTCGTGTCGCTTGCCAGCGCATGGGCCCTGCCTTCACGCCCTGCCCTTGGACTCGCCTTCCTGCTGGCCTCGCTCTGGTCATTCTCGGCAACGTCCGGCGAGGGCCCCGTGCATTGGGGCTTCTTCCTACCCTGGGCGGCCTCGCTCGCGCTGGCGCTGCGGCTCAACTGGCTTTCGGGATTGCATCTCGCGATCCTCACGGCCTGCGCCTGGGCGGCCTTCAGCATCTATCCGCTGACGGCGGCGCTTGGCTGTGGATGGAACGAGATCGTGGCCATCTATCTTCTCCTCTCCGTGCTGCTCTGGCTTGGCTCGCTTCGTGTTTCGGCGACCTCCATGCGCTTCGGCTCGACGATGGAAGCCTATGGCATAGCGCTTTCCTTCGGCCTCTTCTGGGTACTGCAGGCAATGCCGCCCGAGCACCGCGTGAGCGGAAGCTGGATCGCGGTCATCGCAATCGGCGTCGCCGCAGTGGCGGCGTTCCTCTTCCGCGAGTGGCAGGCAAAGCGGCTCTCCCCGCGCGATGCGGCGGGCCTTGCGACGCTTGCGGGTTTCGGCGCGCTTTATGCGGGCTTTGCCGCCGCCGCGCCCGCACTCGTCCCATGGCTCTATGCGGGCCTCTTCGTCGCGCTGAGCGTCTGGCTCGTCGCCTATGGATCGAGCCAGCGCAGCCGCTTTGCGCTCAATGCAGGCTTCGCCGCTTTCGCGGGCGAAGTTCTCTACCTCTATTTCGAAACGCTTGGCACGCTGCTCGATACGGCGGCCTTCTTCGCGCTTGGCGGCGTGATCCTGATCGCGGGCGCCTATGCGCTCGCCCGGGTCCGCAAGAGCGTCGTCAATGCCGTCGATGAAGGAAGCGCGAAATGAACGGGTTCATCAAAAATTTCGGACGCTTCGGAACGGCCGTCATCATCCTCGCCATCATACAGACGATCATTCTCGCATGGCTGGTCAACGGACGCGTTTCAGTACTCAGATCGAAAGATGTCGTCACGTTGAAGAGCGAGCCCGTGGATCCGCGCGATCTGTTTCGCGGCGACTATGTGGTGCTCTCCTACGGCATCTCGCGCCTGACGCTCGACGGGCTGCCCGGCGACAAGGATTTCAAACCGGGCGACACGGCCTATGTGGAAATCGCGCCCATGCGCGACACATGGCTCGCCGAGGGCATATGGCACAAGGCGCCGACACCCGCCGGCGGAAACAAGATCATTCGCGGACACGTGACCGGTGTTCAGAAAAATATCGGGCGCGTGCGGCCGACGCCTTCAAGCAAGGATGTGGAGGAAACGCCCTGCCCCGAATGCGCGATGGTGACCGTCGCCTATGGCATCGAGAGCTATTTCGTGCCGGAGGGTCAGGGGCGGAAGCTCGAGGAAGAGCGAAACGCCCGCGCCCTTTCCGTCGATGTGGCGATTGCCCGCGACGGCGAAGCCGCGATCAAGGGCATTCGCCTCAATGGCGATCTTCTCTATGAAGAACCCTTATTCTGACGGCAGCCCCTGCTCACGCCATGTTGCGCCAGTTGCCGTGAAAGCCGAAAGGAACCCGCGTGGGAAGTTCGACGCGGGCGATCGGTCCTTTTGAAATATCGTCCGTGTCCAGAACCACGAAGTCGCTGAGATTGCGCGACTGGTCGTAGACGAGCGTGGTGAGCCATCCGTCGCCTTCGGGCGCGGCAGCAGAACGCGGCACGAAGACCGGCTCCATCACAAACTTGCCTGCGCCCGGCTCATAGGCGCGGCGCTTGCCCGTCGCAAGGTCGAGATGGACGAGCGTGTCGAAGGGATTGCCCGGCGTGAGCGGACGCCGGTTCGCCGCGTAAAAACCGTGCCGATAATCATGGCCCGCGAAGCGCTCATCGAAGCGCGGGAACTCGCCGCCCAGATCGGTGAGCGGCTCCTCGGAATAGCTGTTGGAATTGCCATCGAGATCAAAGGTCCAGCGCACCAGCATGGAGGGCGTGTCTTCGAGACCGGTGCGCGCCTTCGTGCCGTCGGCGTTGGGAAAGAGCGGCACGCGCTCATACTTCATCACATCGGCGACGATCCTCGTCCTGCCGCCCTCATGCAGCGTGAAGGCGTTCATCGGGTGATAGACGTAGCAAGGATCGCCCTCGAACCAGCGGATCGTATCGACGCTCGCATTGCGGGCCATGATGCCGATGCGCGTTCCGGCATCGGGGTCCCATGCGATGACCGGCCCACCCTTCATGATGCGCTCGACGTCGATGGTGGCGGGGAAGATGGGGAAGATCACATGCTCGTCGGTGACGATGAAGTCGTGCACCATCGAGGCATAGGGCGCCTTGAACATCTCCGAGCGCGTGAGGCGGCCCGAGGCATCGACGACCTGATAGGAAATATCGGGCGAAGCCGGTCCCGCTGCCATGTACCCGAAGAAATGCATTTCGCCCGTCCTGGGGTCGAACTTCGGATGCGCGGTCATGGGCCCTGCATATTTGCCCTCGAAGGTCCATGAACCCTTCGTCTCCAGCGAGTCGCCATCCATGGCTACCGGCGGACTGCCCTCGTCCAGCGCGAGCAGCTTGCCGCCATGCCAGACGACATTTGTATTTGCGACATTCTGACGCACACCCTCACCGCCAGGCGCAGCCGGCTCGCCAAAAGCCGTACCGATGAGGCGGCGCCCAGCGCTTCGCTGCGTTTCGTATTGCTGCGTACGCACCCAGCGGTTGCGATAGCTCGCCCTGCCGTCTTCGACGTGGATCGCGTGGATCATGCCTTCGCCCAGAAACCAGTGATGCTGGCGCCCAAGCGGCGGAAACATTGGGTTTGGGCCGTTTCTGTAGAGTGTGCCGCGAAGCCCCTGCGGAAGATCGCCCTCTGCGACGATCAATTCGGGCGCCTCACATTCGGCCATGACGGGCGCGAAATTGCCCGTGAGCAAAGGATTACTTGGGAACGGTTTCGACATTTGTTTGCGGCTCCCATGTAAACCGTATTTATAACGTTGTTATAAACAAGCGCTGGACAGGCAGTCAACGCTGTCCGATAGAAGAGATCCTAAACTACGGAGTTTGCCTACGGAGTTTGCCTACGGAGTTTCGAATGAGTATCGACGAAAGACCAGACAGCGCCACGGACAAGAGGCGTTCGGCGCAACGAGCCGCACTTCTGGATGCCGCCAGCGAAATGCTGGTGCATGGCGGGCATGAGTCGATTTCGCTCAGGAAACTCGCGGCGAAGGTCGGCACCTCGACCATGGCCGTTTATACGGCTTTCGGCGGCAAGGACGGCCTCATCGCGGCATTGCTCGAAGAAGGCTTCAAGCGCCTGTCCATTGCGCTGGCGCAAGTGCCGCGGAACAAGGAGCCGCTTCTCTGGCTCAGGAATCTCGGTACAGGATTCCGGCACTTCGCGCTCGATAACCACGCCTATTATGCGTTGATGATCAGCGTGACGACGCCGCTGAGCGTGGAGGAACGGCACGACAATCCCGATTACGCCGAACTGCCTTCGCGCGCCATCACGCGCCATCCCGCCTATCGGGAGCTGCTCAACGCGATACAGGCCTGCATTGACGAAGGCAGCTTTCCTTCGACCCTCACCCCGGTGGCGATTTCCGAGTCTTTCTGGGCCACGATCCACGGGCTGTGCAGCCTCGAACTCGCCGGGTTCTACAAAAGCGAGGAAGACGCGCGTACAGGCTTTACGCTCACCGCTTTCGCCGTGATGAGGGGGCTGCTGACATCGAAGGGCCGCGCGAAGCTCGACGCGCTGCTCGCCGCCGGCGCTACTCAGCTGACGGCGTGACGACCGGAAACTTGCCGAGCGGAAACGGCTTCTGGTCACGCGCAAAGATCACGAAGGAAAGACATTCGCCGACATATTGAACGAGATTGCGGCTGAAGCCGCGCAGCTCCTCGTTCTTCTCCTTGGTCGCAAGAATGACCACGAGTTGCACGACGCCGAGAAAAAGCGCCAGCGAAAAGGCGACATGCGCCAGCAGCGCATAGGCGATCATGTAGATGAAGCGCAGCCAGAGCGGCTCCTGCGCGGTGGAGTCTGACGGCGCGGACGATGTATCGCTCATCTCGAAAGCCTCCTCATGATCGGCCCTTCACGATGGGCCCTGAATCCATGTGGTTATGGACAGGCCGCTTTCAAGCCGGTCTGGCTCAAGGCAGCTTGTTGCGCCCGCTCCATTCCCCGTAGCCGACATTACCCGGCCCACCCGAGGGCGAGGTCCGATAGGGATCGAAAAAGCCGAAGAACAACAGGCCCGCGAGGAAGCCGCCGAGATGGGCCTCCCAGGCGACGCTGACATTCTCGCCCGTGGGCGTGATGCCGGTGGGGCCGAAGAGGAAATTGAGGCCGATCCAGACACCGACGAAGATCAGCACGCGGCGATCGGTCAGCGCGCGGCCGATGCTCGCCTGGGCGCGTGGTGCGGAGCCTGGATATGGCGCGCCGCCGAGGCCGCCAAGCGGGCCATCCGCCAGAAAGACGAAACGAGCCGCGCCGCCCATCATGCCGGAGATCGCGGCCGAGGCGCCGATGACGGGAACGAGCGACCCCGCATTGAGCCACACATGAAGAAGCCCGCCGACAATGCCGCAGGCGAAGTAGAAAAGCAGGAAGCGCACCGTACCGATGCGCCGCGCGATCGGGCTGCCGAAGGCGAGCAACCAGACAGCATTGACGACCGCATGGCTCCAGCTCCCGTGAAGGAAGGTGTAGCTGATGAGCGAAAAGAGCTTACCCGCAAGGCCGCCCGGAAAGACGAGATCGGGATGGCCCGGCACTTCGGTGAAGCGGCCGGGAAAAAGCCCGAAGAAGACGACGATCTCGTTCTGCGTCGCCTCCGGCAGATTGCTCATCACCCCATAGATGACCAGAACCGCAACGACGAGCGCGAGAACGACGCCGGGCACGTTGAACGCCGGCGGGTTCGCGCGCCGCGCGTAAACTTCGGGGGGGATTGTCATTTTACAAGGGCCTTCAACGCGGCTTCTACAAGCGGCAAGCGATCATTGCCGAAATACATGTCGGTCTTGTTGACGAACATGGTGGGAGAGCCGAAGCCGCCACGGGCGATGACTTCCTCGGTGTTGTCGCGCAGCCGCTTCTTGACGTCCTCGTCCTTGATGCGGCGGCTTACCATGCTCCAGTCGAGGCCTACTTCGGCGCAGATGGCGGCAAGCACATCCGGCTGGCTGATGTCCTTCAACTCGCTCCAATAGGTGCGGAAGGTCGCGCGGGCGAAAGCGGGAAGCTTGCCCTCATCGCTCGCGACGATGGCCGCGCGCATGGCGTCAACGGCGCGGACGGGAAAGACGGGGGGCTGACCGATCTCAATGCCGCAAAAACGCGCCCAGTCCTGCAGATCCTTCACGTAGTAGCGCGCCTTGACCGGATTGGGATTGGCGCGCTGCTCATAGACCGTATCGTTAACGGCGTTGAATATCCCGCCGACGAGGACGGGCCGCCAGTCGATCACGGCGCCCGCCCGCTCGGCCAGCGCCTCCACGCGACTGAAGGCGAGGTAGGTCCACGGGCTCGAGCAATCGAAGAAGAATTCCAGGACAGGTTTGGGCAAGGTTCCGGCTTTCCTGCTTGTTCTGATTGAGCCGAGTGTCGCCCGCGAGCGACGGCGCTGCAAGGCGCGCCCGGCTGTGCCAAGGACGTACAGCACTAGCATTTCCGAGATGCCCGTGTCGAAGCGGGACAGCCCGATGAGCGCGTTGGCGCGACGGCTCCCAAGGGAATCCGCGAGATTCCGCAAATCCCGACGGGTCATAACCGCTGGCATACCGGTTGCACTCATGGGTTCGACTTCGGGTCCCGCCCATCGGGAGCCGAACTGCAAATCGGGAGACCCATCGTGTTCGCAAGCGTAAAGTCGATATCGGCACATAAGGGACTGGCCACGCGCACGCTCGGCCTTCTCTCTATCGCCTTTGCCTTGACCGGTT
>DAIEIL010000186.1 GCA_027352645.1 Rhodobiaceae bacterium
GGCGCCTTTGCCAGGAGGGGCGTCGAAATCGATCGCCTCGGAAAGTGTCAGTCCGCGCGCCTTCGCCGCAGCGACGATCGCATCGGCCAGCGGATGTTCGCTCGCGCGTTCGACGCTCGCCGCAAGGCGCAGGAGATCGGCCTCGGCAAAACTCTCTGCGGTCACAATGGCCGTCACCGAGGGCTTTCCTTCCGTCAATGTGCCGGTTTTGTCGATGACCAGAGTGTCGATCTTCTCCATGCGCTCCAGCGCTTCCGCATTTTTGATGAGAACGCCGAGACCCGCGCCGCGACCGACGCCGACCATGATCGACATGGGCGTCGCAAGTCCGAGCGCGCAGGGGCAGGCGATAATGAGTACCGCGACGGCGGCGACGAGGCCGAAGGTGAAGCGCGGCTCGGGGCCGAAGACCGACCATGCCGCGAAGGCGATGATGGCGATGAGGATCACCAGCGGCACGAACCAGCCGGCCACGCGGTCGGCGAGGCGCTGGATCGGCGCGCGCGAGCGCTGTGCGTCGGCGACCATCTGCACGATGCGGGCGAGCATGGTTTCGCGTCCGACCTTCTCGGCGACCATAACGAAACTGCCGGATTTGTTGAGCGTGCCAGCGATCACCTTTGCGCCGGGCTCTTTCGTCACCGGCATGGCCTCACCTGTCACCATTGACTCGTCGATGGCGACGCGGCCTTCGGCGAGACTCCCGTCGACGGGGATCTTTTCGCCAGGACGGACGCGCAACCGGTCTCCGACATGGACCTCGTCGAGCGGCACTTCCTCGTCCTCACCATCGGCGCGGATGCGTCGCGCGGTCTTGGGCGCGAGGTCGAGCAAGGCGCGGATGGCGCCGCTCGTCTGTTCGCGCGCCCTGAGTTCGAGCACCTGACCGAGCAGCACAAGAACGGTGATGACGGCCGACGCCTCGAAATAGACCGCGACCGCACCGTTCATGTCGCGGAACGTCGGTGGGAAAATGCCAGGCGCGAGTGTCGCGACCACGCTGTAGCTCCAGGCAACGCCGGTGCCCATGGCAATCAGCGTGAACATGTTGAGGTTGCGCGTGAGGAGCGATTGCCAGCCGCGCAGGAAGAAGGGGCAGCCCGCCCAGAGCACGACCGGCGTCGCCAGCGCGAGCTGGATCCAGTTGGTGAGCGTCGTGCCGAGCGACATGGTGAGGCCGGTCAGGTGCCCGCCCATTTCGAGCAGGAAGACGGGGGTCGTCAGCATGAGGCCGATCCAGAAGCGGCGCGTCATGTCGATGAGTTCGTGGTTCGGCGTGGCTTCGGCACTCGCGACCAGAGGCTCGAGCGCCATCCCGCAGATCGGGCAGGAGCCGGGGCCGATCTTGCGTATCTCCGGATGCATCGGGCAGGTGTAGATCGTACCTTCGGGTTGGTGCTCCGGTTCCGCCGGATGCAGATATTTCTCCGGGTCGGCCCTGAACTTCGCTTCGCAGCCTGCCGAGCAGAAATACCAGGTTACGCCCTCATGCTCGGCGCGATGCTTCGCCGTCGCAGGATCGACTGCCATGCCGCAAACCGGGTCCTTCGTCGGTCCTGTCGCCGCGCCATGGGCGTGGTGATGCTGATGTCCTTGCCCGCCGCCGCAGGACTTGCTTTCGGTGTGCGAAGTCATCGCTGTCCTCTTTCGAACCTTCTCGTCAGGACAGGCACCCTAGACCTTCCTGTCACTGGAAGGTCAAGCGCGACCGCGGAGCAGCCCGTGATTTTCCTGAAAATGCCTATTTTATCGACAAGATGCTTTTGAATTACGCAATAAAAACAATGACTTGCTTCATGGGTTGGAAAGGGAATTGCGGTAAATATCGAGTCATGCCGCATTTTGCCCGGGGTCATGCCGCCGGGGCCTGGCGTTTTTTTCGAGTGAGAACGAGCGCAATGACGAGACAGCAGAGGCTCGCCCAGCTTTCGAAGGTTGAAGGAGCGGGGGCGCATGTGCCCGCCGACATGTCCTCGCCCGAGGTCTATCGCGGCATGTTTGAGCACGCCATCTGGGGGATCTTCCAGACGACGTCAGACGGACATTATCTCGCCGCCAATCCGGCGTTGGCGCGCATCTACGGTTATGACTCGCCTGCCTGCATGCTCGATGCGCTGACCGATATTGGCCGCCAGCTTTATGTCGACCCGCATCGCCGCGATGAGTTCGTGCGCCTCATGCACGAAACGGGCGTTGTCTCCGGCTTTGAGTCGCAGGTCTATCGCCGCGACGGCGAGGTAATCTGGATTTCGGAATGCTGCCGCGAGGTTCGCTCGGCTGCGGGAATGCTTCTCTATTACGAAGGCACGGTGGAGGACATTACCGTCCGCAAAAGGGCCGAGCGCGATTTGCAGATGGCCAAGGAGCAGGCGGAAGCCGCAAACCGCGCCAAATCAGCATTTCTCGCCAATATGAGCCACGAGCTTCGGACGCCGCTCAACGCGATCCTCGGCTTTGCGCAGATCCTGCGCGACGGGATTCTGGGGCCCCTGGGCGAGCCGAAATATCAGGAATATGCGGGCGACATCTATCGCAGCGGAAAGCATCTTCTCGATGTCATCAACGACATTCTCGATCTGACGAAGATCGAAGGCGGCCATCTGAAGCTTGACGAACAGGATGTCGATGTCGGCAATGTCTTCGCCGCCTGCGAGCGGCTGGTCGCGGAAAGCGCGAAGTCGGCAGACGTCGACCTCAAGGTCATAAGCCCTGTTGTCCCGGTGACGCTCTTCGTCGATCCGACGAGGCTCACGCAGATCCTGCTCAATCTCCTGTCGAACGCGATCAAGTTCACGCCCGAGGGGCGCAGCGTTCAGCTCTCCATGAACCTTGCAGCCTCGGGCGATGTCCTGATGGTGGTCGAGGATACGGGCATCGGCATGACGGCGGACGAGATGGTGCAGGCGCTCCAGCCCTTCCAGCAGATCGACAATTCGCTGGCCCGCCGCTACGAGGGCACCGGCCTCGGCCTCACCCTGACGAAGCTGCTCGCCGAAATGCATGACGGATCGCTGAGGCTTGAAAGCGAGCCGGGGCACGGCACCAAGGTCACCGTTTCGCTTCCCGCGCGGCGGGTGATGGTGGAAAGCCAGTTCTAAAATTTAGGCAGCGAGGGGACAATTGGGCGCGATATAGGCGACATGCCCAATAAATAGCCACTCCTTCACATCCAGATGCCTGCCCAGCCACTCTTTTCGCGGCTTCGGCACTGGCACCGCTCTTGCTCTCTATCTTCCCAAGCGATTGGCGCGTGATGCGCCATGTAAACGGGGAGTTGCTATGCCAGGGGCCGTCTTCGACGAAATGGGCCTCAGCGACCACGAGGTTCGCAATGCCTATGCGACTCTGCGCGACTGGCTGAGCGAAACCCCGCCGGAGGTTCTTTCGCTGCGCCGCGAGGAGGCCGAAACCTTCTTCCGCCGCATCGGCATCACCTTCGCGGTCTATGGCGAGGGTGGCGACCCTGAGCGCATCATTCCCTTCGACATCATTCCCCGCATTCTCGAAGCCGCCGAATGGCGCCAGATCTCGGCGGGCCTCGTCCAGCGTGTGAAGGCGCTCAATGCCTTCATCGCCGATATCTACGGGCCGCAGGAAATCATGCGGGCAGGCATCATGCCGGCCGACCATGTGCTGCTGAACGAGACCTATCGCCATATCATGCAGGGCGTGCATGTTCCCGCCGGCATCTATACGCACATCTCCGGCATCGACATGGTGCGCGTGGGGCCG
>DAIEIL010000187.1 GCA_027352645.1 Rhodobiaceae bacterium
TCATGGTGACGTCTTTCGTGCGCATCGTGGTGGTGCTGTCGCTGCTGCGCACGGCCATGGGCCTGCAGCAATCGCCGCCGAATTCAGTGATCATCAGCCTCGCGCTGTTCCTCACCGCCTTCGTCATGACGCCGACCTTCACGACGGCCTATCATGACGGCATCGAACCCCTGATGAACAAGAAGATCGAACTGGCCGAGGCCTTCACCAAGACCAGCCTTCCCTTCAAGGGGTTCATGCTGACCCAGGTGCGCAAGCAGGACCTCAAGCTCTTCGTCGATCTTTCGAAGACCGCCGAACCCGAAGAGGCGAAAGATCTTCCGCTTCAGGTCGTCGTGCCGGCCTTCATGCTGAGCGAGCTGCGCCGATCCTTTGAAATCGGCTTCCTTATCTTCCTGCCCTTCATCGTCATCGACATGGTGGTTGCCTCCGTTCTCATGTCGATGGGCATGATGATGCTGCCGCCGGTGACGATCTCGCTACCGTTCAAGCTCATCTTCTTCGTGCTGGTGGACGGATGGGCGCTGATAGCGGGAAGCCTCGTCCAAAGCTTCGGACACTGACATTTATTCGTTCGCCGCGACGGATGCACCGTCGAGCGCCGAAACCCGGTCGCTCTTCTTCAACGAGTTGACGAAGCGCTCCATCGTGTTGATGGAGGCGATACGGCTCGCGAGCTCGCGGAAGGCGATGCCCTCCTTCTCGATCGAATCGGTCACGATGGCAAAGGCGCTGGCATCCGAAGTCGCGGCCATGCGGCTTCCGAACTGCGTTCTCAGGCGGGAAAGCCCTTCCTCGTCTCCCGCCATCGCATAGGCGATCGCGCTGCGCATGACATCGAAACGCTCATCGTCGGTAAGCGGCCTCGCGCCGCCTGCATCAGCAAGAATAGCCTCGGCGGCCGCGCCCGCTTCGCCCCAGCGCTGCGCCTCCCAGAGAATATCGGCGCGGAGCACTTCGGCGATCGGGCCCGAAATCTCCGAAAGAAGATCGAGCGACAGATCGTATTTTTTGAGCGAACCGAGCGATCGCGCTTCGATCAGGCGGCGCTGCTGTTCGATATCTTCCGGCAGCCCGTTCTGAGCCGTGGCACGTATGATCTCCAGCGCTTCCTGCGGCTTGCGGTCGAGGAGGTAGATGCCCGCGAGACGCGCCGCCACCTGCGCCTTGGCGATGCCGCCGTGAAGACGCTGCTCGATCTGATAGAGAAGCAGCGTTTCAGCCTGCGGCAACAAATCCAGCGATGCCAGATGCTCCGCCAGATGGCGCAGCAGGTCGTCGCCCCTCCGCCCGATCGGCGTCAGGTCCTGAAAATCATAATAAAGGCTCAGGGCCTGGATCGGCGGTAATTTCGAGGCGCCGTCATTGATGAAATAGTCGGCGAAAATATCCGGCATCCGCGCGCCCATGGCCCGCGCATCATCGCTGTTCGGAAAGTTGACTGTCGCGACGCGCATCGTCTTCAATGCCGCCACAACGTCGCCCGTGGCGAGCTGGCGCTCCGACAGCGCCGTCAGAATACGCAACTCGAGATCGTCCCCGCGCCACATCATCCGAAGCTTTTGGAGTTCCGCGAGGAGCGCCTTGTCGTCGAGTTTGCCCGCGCGACTGAGCATCAACGCCTTTTCCAGCCGTGCCTGCACAACCGCCGAACGCACATTCCTGGAAATCGAGTCATTATATAGCGCCTCGGCCTTTTCGGTCTGGCCGAGCGCCGCCGCTATTTGTGCCTTGACCAGAAGAACCTCTGCATCAAAGGCGCTATCGCCGCTTCGGTCGGGCAGAAACCTCATATAGCCGCGCGCCGCTGGAAGATCGCCCATGGCGACAGCCGCACGCGCGGCCTTCAGCTTGACCTGCGCCGCAAGCTGCGGATCGAGCGCATTGATAGACGATGATGCGAGATCGAAATCGCGCCGCGCCGCGGCCATCTGACCGAGTTCCGCGCGGGCGACACCGCGCCAGATTGCGGCATTGGGGTCCATGGCAAGCGCGCTGGCCGAGAGATCGGCGACCGCTTCCGCATAGCGATAGGCAAAGACCTTCGCGACTCCCTTGAGCGCGGAGAAATTCGGGTCAGAGCTGAGGCTGCCATCCGCTCGCTCGGCCTGCCGAAGCTGCGCCAGCGCCTCGGGCCCAAGCCGATTGGCAACAAGAAAACGAGCATAGGCCACGCGCGCCGCGGCGACGCTCTCTGCGTCGGCCATCGCGATCTTCGTTTCGAGTTCCTTGCGTTCCTCGGTGTAGCCCTTCTTGCCCCGCCACGCCGCAAAATCCATATAGCCCGGATAGGCGAATGGCGCATCGGAGGGTCGATCCGAATTGTCGGCAGAAAGCGTCAGGCCACTTCGCCTGGTCACGATCACCGCTTGCGGCGAGGCGGCGACGTTGAGGTCGTCCGCCATACGCACAATGGCAAGGCCCTGCGCGGTCTGCAGCGCCTGAAACTCGACGAAGCTGCGCGGCGTCTGCTGGGATTGCACAGGCGCACGGGCCGTCGCTACATCGAGAATATCGCGCACGACCGGATCGTGGATCTGGATGATGCGCCGCGCATCCTTCATGTCGAAGGCCACCACGCCTTCGCCCGTATCGCGCCACGACCGCGCGATATTGATGGAGCGGCCCGTACTCGCAAGCGTCTCGCCGATCGAAACACGCCATTGCGTGCCGTTCTCCGCTGCGCTGACAAGCAGGTGACTCTGCTGCAGGGGAAACGCGAGCGCGGCGCCGTTCTCGATCTCAACGGAACGCGGCTGCCCGACCTGCTTCGACGCAACGCCGATGAACGCCGACAGGTCGAGCGGCGCGGTCCGGTCGAACACGACCCAAAGCGTTTCAGCGCGAACGAAAATGGCCGCGCCTGCGGGCACGGTCCAGGGAAAGACGATGTCGGTGCGCCCGTCCACCGCGGTTGCGCTCACCTTAAGCGGCGCGGCCTGCCCCGCCGCATCCGACGCTGCGACGTCAACCGGAACCTCCGGTTTGGGCTTCGCCGCTTCAGCGGCCTTGGGTTTTTCCTCCACCGGCGGCGCAGCAGCGGCAGGTGGCGCTATGCTCTTCGGCGCATGTGCGGGCGCGACGGAGGCAGACTTCTTTTCGTCGGCCGGTGCATGCGGCTCTTCCGCGACCGGCTCCGACGATGCGCTCTCCGCCTTCGGCTTCAGATCGAGCACTATGCCGAGGTCTTCGCGGAAATCGGTGACGGCGACGCCGGGCTTCAGCTTGAGAAAGACAGACAGCCGGCCATCCCGCTCCAGCGCGCTGATCGTCTCGAGGTAAGGCGGCGGGTCGACGCGGATCGGCGCAAGCGCAACCTTTGCAGAGCGATCGAACGTGACCGTCGCCGCGCCCTCCTGCTGCACGACCGAATAGAGAACCGGCTGGTTCCAGTCGAAAACGAGCCTCGTCATGCCATCGTGACGCGCGACGCGAACGCGCAAGGCCGGGTCCGGGGCGCCGGGATCGACGATGCCGAGATCCTTGACCCGCTTTGCGTCCTCGGCCGCCTTCTTCCTTGCGGCGGAGGTGGCCGCGATATGCGCCAGCACCTCGGCCGGCAGCGGCGGTGCTTTCCCGGCCCATGAATTCGGCAATAGGTCGAGATAGAGGCTATTTTCTGCCTGCTGGACGTTGAGCCAATAGTCGAACTTCAGCGCGAGGCGCAGCGTCTTGCCGTCCGCGTCCTGCCGCGCCATGGCGACATAATTCGGCATCTGACGCATGAATTCGGAAAGATCGGTCGTGAACGGCTGGTCAAATTTGACAACCAGCACACCTGAGGTGACCGCCTCGACATGGGCGGGCACGCCACCCGGCCAGGTGAGGACGATGCGTCCATAGCCATCGGCTTCGATGAAATTGCCTGAGACATTGACCGCGGCGCCGGCAGGCGCGGCAGCGACCAGAGCCCATGCAAGAAGCAGCGCTGCCGCAATGCTCCGCATCGCGCCACGCCGCTTCAGATGATGCCAACCGGCCTCGATCAATTCTTTGCCCGCCAGGTTCTACGCAGGCCGAGTCACAAATCGCGCGGCCAGGCGCCTGAGGTCAAAACATAGATGCGCGGAGTTAAGTGACGCTTAAATCGGCCATGTTCTTGCCGATTTGTGTCAAATCAAACGTGCTTGCCCGCGGGGGCGTCGGTGCCCGCGCCCGGTATGACGGGCGTCGCGGGCAGGCTAGCCTGTGGCGCGGGCGTCCGGGCGGGCGCATCCGCCGATGGTTTGATGTCCTTGACAGCAGGCGCAGCATCAACGCCATCAGGCAGCTTGTCGCCGGTGGCGAGCTCCACGGTCAGTTCCTGCGCGGTCACCGGGTCCATGGCGGCGAGAACGGCGGCGAGCCTGCGCGGCTCCATGCGCTTCGTCACATCGACCAGAACGCCCATGTCGAGCCGCTCGAAAATCCGCGCAGCGTCCTTCGGCTTCATCGTCTCGTACATCTTCACGACGCCAGCAAGCCGCTCTTCATTCGCCTTGTCGGTGTCGGCGATTCGAGCCTTGATGCTGGCTTCGATCTGCTTCAACTCGGTAATCCGGTCCTCGACACGCTTTTCGGCAGCCGTGAGAAGCTGTTCGCGCATTTCCAGATCCTTGGCCCGCTTGTCCAGCTCGTCGCGGCGCTGGGAAAGGCTGCCGAGCACGGCAACCTCGGCGGGGCTCATGGCCGGATCGGAGGGCACCTGCGCCTGTTGCGCGGGCGCGGCGGTCTGCTTCTGCCCCTTCTCCGCACCTTCGGACGGCTTATCCGCCGGGCCATGTTCGGCGGCGCGGGCGGGCGAGATGGCAATCAGGCCTTCGAGCCCACCGACGAGATGGACGACCTTCAGCCCGAGCAGAAGCCCGGCGCAAAGCATCACGGTCGGCAGGAGACGAAGACGGTTGAACATGGGGTAAACCTCAGCGGGCCCGCTTCAGGAGATCGAGCAGCGGATGCTGCGCCTGGGTCTGCGCCGCCCTCGCCGTCTCGCGCGAAGGCGCGGGGTTCGCCTGACGCGGCCCCGCAGCCGGTTTCAGATTGGGCACGATGCCCGCAGGCGCGCGGCGCGCGTCGATGTTGCCGAGACGATTGGCGATGTCATTGCCGGCTTCGAGCATGAAGGCGAGTTCATCGGCAAGGCCCCTGCCCCGCGTGACCTGCTCGCTCAATTTCTGGCCCGTGGCATTTGAGGCATCGCGCAGGCGCGCTATGGCGTCCGCCGCCTGCTCGGTCGCTAGCGAGAGCTCGCGGATCAGGTCGCGCAATCCGTCCTGCCCCGAACGCATGGCGCGCAGGCGCCGATCGATCATGGCGCAATAGCCGATGGTCGCAACGAGAAGCATCGCGACGATGCCCTCCAGCAAGAGATCGAAAGGCAACCCCGTCTCGAGGAAATTCATCGGCGCGCTCCCGTGGCGTTCGGTCCACCGGCCTGGCTCGCCGCCATCGCGGCCTCCATAGCCTCGGTCCGGTTGGTCTTCTTGATGCCATGCTCGATACGCACGGCGACATTGCTGCTCATGCGCCCGATGCGGCCGGAAGCCAGCGGCACGCCGCCGCAGCGCATTTCGACCAGCGCGTCGGGCCCATTGTTGAGCATGAGGGTTTGTCCGACCTTGAAATTCATGACGTCGCGAAGCGAAAGTTGCTGCTCGTCGAGCACCGCTTCGAGCGGAACCTTGGTCGACCAGAGTTCGGTCGCGAGATGGCTTTCCCAGATCGAGTCGCGGCCGAACTTTTCGCCCATGAACATCTGAAGCAGAAGCTCGCGGATCGGTTCGAGCGTCGCATAGGGAAGCAGCATTTCAATGCGGCCGCCGCGATCTTCCATGTCGATGCGGAGCTTCACCAGAATGGCGGCGTTCGCCGGCCGCGCGATGGCGGCGAAGCGCGGGTTGGTTTCCATCCGATCGAGCTCGAGATTGACCGGAGAGAGCGGCTCGAAGGCCGCCTTCGCATCCTGCAGCACGACTTCGATCATGCGCTGGACGAGATTGAGCTCGATGGTCGTATAGGGCCGCCCCTCGATACGCATGGCGGCGGTGCCGCGGCGGCCGCCAAGCAGCACGTCGACGATCGAATAGATGAGGTTCGAGTCGACCGTGAACATGCCGTAATTGTCCCACTCCTTCGCGCGGAACACGGCGAGGATGGCGGGCAGCGGAATGGAGTTCAGATAATCGCCGAAGCGGATCGACGAAATATTGTCGAGGCTCACCTCGACATTGTCGGACGTGAAATTGCGAAGGCTCGTGGTCATCAGGCGCACCAGCCTGTCGAACACGATTTCGAGCATGGGCAGGCGCTCATAGGAAACAAGCGCGGAATTGATAATCGCCTTTATGCCCGATTTGTCGTTCGCGTCTTCATTCTCGATCTCGAAACCGAGCAGGCTGTCGATCTCGTCCTGATTGAGCACACGCTCGGGCGCAGCGCGGAACTCCGGCTGCGCCGCCGCATCATCCTCATCGTCCGACATGGCGGCCATGGCGGCGGCCATTTCGTCCTGATCAATCTCGTCGATATCAGCCATGAATCACACTTTTCCCGGCGGGGCCACAGCCCTACTGAACGATGACTTCCTTGAAGAGAATGTCGCTGACGATCGGCGGCTGGATCGCAAGCGTGATACGCCGCAGAAGTTCTTCCTTGACCCGCGCCATGCCGGCAGACCCTTCGAGGTCTTCGGGCCTGAGTTCGCGCAGAAAGGTCTGGAACCCGTCAAGAACGCGCGGAAGCTCCGCGTCGAGACGCTTTACGGATTCCTTGTCCGTGACCTGGAGCGACACTTTCATCTTCAGAAAGTGTTGAGGCGCAGGCCCGCTCAGATTCACGAGAAAGTCCGGCAGATCGTAGAAAACCGGCTCCGCAAGGACAGGCTTCGCATTTTCGCCGCCACCGAGCAGCCCGGAGAAATAGACCCCCGCGCCCGCGCCGATGAGAAGGACAAGCGGAACGGCGATGTAGAGGACGAGAACCTTCCCGCTCAGCTTGCGCTTCGCGGGGATGGCGACTTCTGCTTCATCACCTGAAGCATCAGCGTCGATCGCTGCTGCCATGACTATGCCCACCCTTGCCCACCGGCGACGCGGTCGGTTCAATTCAACGTGTGTCGGCGACGCGAGAACGCATTCCGCCCATGTCCTGCACACATCTGAATATTTGCTGATTTTAGTTAATGAAGCGTTGCGGGGCGCCGCATGCCTCCCGGCAAGAACTGCCCGGTAAAGCCTGCCACGAGGCTTTGGCGCGGAAGGCCTCCAAATCCATAAGCCTCTGAAATCACGCCGATTTTTTTCTGGCACACCCCCTGCACATGAGCAGGCGAGCTTCACCAACGGCATGACTTCGGAACCGCCATGGACAACGCAATACTCATCGGACTGTCGCGACAGAGCGCCATGATGCGCCAGATGTCCGTGATCGCGAACAACATCGCGAACATGAATACCAACGGCTACAAGTCCGCGAGCATGCTGTTCGACGAATTCGTAATGCCGGTCGCGAGCGAGGCGAGCCCCGACAAGAACCTCTCCTTCGTTCAGGACTACGGCCAGTTCCGCGATGTCGCCGACGGCGCCATGCAGACGACGGGCAATCCGCTCGACGTCGCGATCAGCGGCGAAGGCTTTTTCAAGATCCAGACGCCGCAGGGCGTGCGCTATACGCGCGACGGCCATTTCCAGCTCGACGGTTCGGGCCAGCTCGTGACCCAGGAAGGCAACCCCGTTCTTTCGGATGCGGGCTCGCCCATCACCTTCAGCGCCGACGAAGGCGAGATCACCATCGCCCGCGACGGCACGATCACGACCTCCCGGCCCGGCACCGCCAATTCCGAGCAGGTGCGCGGCAAGCTTGGCCTCACGACCTTCGCCAATCTTCAGGATATGAAGAACGAGGAGAACAACCTCCTCTCGACAACGCAGACCGAAACCCCCGTGCAGTCGGCGCGCATCGTTCAGGGCTCGATCGAGGGCTCGAACGTGAAACCCATCGTCGAGATGACCAACATGATGACCGTCCAGCGCTCTTATGAAAGCGCGCAGAAGCTCATCGAGGCCGCGGACGACATGCGTCGCCAGGCCATTTCGCAAATCGCAGCCGCGGCCTGAGCCGCAAGCCCCGCTTAACAAGATCAAGGAACCCGATCCATGCAAGCGCTCAGCATCGCCGCCACAGGCATGATGGCCCAGCAGCTCAATGTCGAGGTGATCTCGAACAACATCGCCAACATGAGCACGACGGGTTTCAAGAAGCAGCGCGCCGAGTTTCAGGACCTGCTCTACCAGAACCTGCGCCGTGTCGGCACGAACTCGTCCGACACCGGCACGGTCGTTCCTTCGGGCGTGCAGGTCGGCCTCGGCGTCAAGACCGGTTCGGTCTACCGCATCATGAACCAGGGCGACATGGACAATACGGGCAACAAACTCGACGTCGCGGTCCAGGGCCGCGTCTTCTTCCGCGTGCAGCTGCCGAGCGGAGAGGACGCCTATACGCGTGCCGGCAATTTCTCGCTGAGCGCGACCGGCCAGATCGTCACCTCGGACGGCTACACGGTGCAGCCCGGTATCACGGTACCGAGCAATGCGACCGACATCACGATCAGCAAGGACGGTCAGGTGCAGGCGACGATGCCGGGCCAGACGTCGGCGCAGGTGGTAGGCCAGCTCGAACTGGCAACCTTCCCGAACGATGCCGGCCTCGATCCACAGGGCGACAACCTCTTCCTCGAAACCGCAGCAAGCGGCTCGCCTTCCGTGGCGACGCCCGGGTCCACCGGCGTCGGCACCTTGCTGCAGGGCTTCCTCGAAACCTCGAACGTCAATGCGGTCACGGAAATCTCGAGCCTCATCACCGCGCAGCGCGCCTATGAGATGAACTCAAAGGTCATCACCGCCGCCGACGAGATGATGTCGGTCACGTCGAACCTGAAGTGAGGGTAGCAGCGATGTTTTCGAGCATGCGCCATTCCGTTCTGATCCTTGCCGCCGCCGTCGCGTTGACCGGCTTTGCCGCCCGCGCCGATGCCGCCGCACTGCGTTCGGACATTACCGTTTCGGGCGATGCGGTTACGCTGGGCGACCTTTTCGACAATGCCGGCGATGCGGCGCAGGTCGTCGTGGCGGACGCGCCGGCACCCGGCCTCACAAGCGAAATTTCGGTCTCGCGCATTTCGCTTGCC
>DAIEIL010000194.1 GCA_027352645.1 Rhodobiaceae bacterium
GGGCAGTTCGATGCCGACAAAGCCCTTGTCCTTGGCCTTCTGACCGAGAAGGCCATGGGTGAAGCTGAACTCCTGCACGTCATTGGCGATCTCGACCATCGCCGGGCTCTGCAGCAGCGCGACCGCCTTGGCGGGGTCGTAATAGAAGCCTGTCGTTTTCACCTGACCGTCGAAATCGGCAAGGTTGGTGCCCGATGCCGCCGCCATGAAGGTGCGAGCGTCGATGCCTTCCTTGTCGTTCTTCTGCATGATGCCGAGCACTTCGTACCAGGCACCCGCCAGCGCCTTTCCGAATTCAGGATGCGCCTTCAGCGTCGCAGTGTTGGCAACGACAATGTCCTGAATCGCGCCGGGAAGCTTCGAACTGTCGAAGACTTCGGAGACATCGGGCATGTTCCTGATCTGGCTGGTCGCCGGGTTCCAGGCAACCAGCGCCTTCACTTCCGGCGTGCCGAAGGCAGCAACGAAATCGGCATCGGCGATATTCGCCGTCGTGATGTCGCTCTCCTTCAGGCCAGCCTGCTTCATCGCGAGCCAGAGCATGTAGTGCGAGACGGAATACTGCACCAGATAGACCTTCTGGCCCTTGATGTCGGCAAGCGTCTTGTCCTTGCCCTTGATGAAGATGGCGTCGTTGCCGTTGGTGTAGTCGCCGAGAATGATGAGCGAGGAATCGACGCCACCGGCGGACGGAATGGTGAGCGTGTCGATGGTTGTGTCTGCCACGGCGTCGAACTGCCCGGCCGTGTACTGGTTGATCGACTCGACGTAATCGTTGATCTGAACAAGGTCGATCTTGATGCCGTATTTGTCGGCCCACTTCTTCAGAATGCCGGACTTCTCGGCATAGGCCCAGGGCATGTAGCCGGTATAGATCGACCAGGCGAATTTGAACGTCTTGTCCGCGGCGGCGGCAGGCTGAACGGCGGTAACAGCCATCAGAGCGGCAGCCAGAAGCGCGAATACCGTCTTTCTCAATCGCGGCAGCCTATTCATGATCTGTCCTTTCAATGGGCGGAGCGCGTCCGCGATCCCGCAGGGTTGAGGCGTTTCCGCATTTGTCGTTTCTCTATGGTCCAATCAGGCGCGTTCCTTGCGCCCGAAGAATGTTTCGCCGGTCGTCTCCGATTCCGGAATGGCGATCAGGCCTTCCTTCTCAAGCTTCCTGAGATAGGCGAAGGTGCGCATCGTCTGGGCGAGAAGATGATCGCCTGCGACATAGGCCGGATAGGTACGAGTGGCGCCCTCCTCGATAAATTGAGGCAGCGGCTCTACCACCGTGTCGTAATCGACCGAGCAGAAGAGCGGGAAGGAATAGCGCTCATAGGCGACCCGGCGCACACGATGCGCCGTGGCGATGAAGCGGCCATTGGTCATGGCTTCCAGCATGTCACCGATGTTGATGACAAAAGCGCCCGGCACCGGCGGCGCGTCGACCCAGTTGCCCTCTGCATTGACGACTTCGAGACCCGGCGCCGTGACATGCAGAATGGTGAAGCACTCATAATCGGTGTGCGGGCTGATGCCGAAATTGCTGGAGCTGCCGCCGATCGCCGAAGCGTCGAAACCTTCCGCTTCCGGGTAATGAACAAGGCGAAGCTGCGACGGCGGCTTGGTCAGATAGCGGTCGAAGTAATTTTCCTCGAGACCGAGCGCCAGCGCGAAGCCGCGGAACAACGTGCGCCCCAGCGAAATCGCCGCCTCGTAATAGGCATAGATGCCCTCCCTGAAGCCCTCGACTTCGCGCGGCCACTGGTTCGGCCCGAGAAGGCGGTATCCCTTGATGTGATCCGGATCGTCCTCGGCGAGGTCAATGGAGAGGTCGAAGGCTTCCTTCTTGTCGACGCTCGGCACGTCGCCCGCATAGAAATTCTCTTCGCCCATGGGGACATAGCCCCGATGCGCGCGCGAATTGCCGATGTAATATTTCTTCTTCACGTCGTCCGGCAGCGCAAAGAAGGCCGCCGCCTTGGCCTGAAGATTTTCGATCCGTTCCGGCGCGATGCCGTGACCCGTGACATAGAGAAAGCCGACTTCGCTCGCGGCCTTCTCCATTTCCCGGGCAACAGCTTTCCTTGCTTCCGGATCGCCGCCGAGAAGCGGCGCGATATCGACAAGCGGGATATGATCGAAGGCTCTTCCTTTTGCCATCTTCGTCTCCATCATGAAGCGCTCCTGACTTTTGCCTCGATGGGGAAGGCGTCGAGCGCGCCTTGCGCATCAAGGAGCTGCCACTTCCGCGCAACATCCCGCCCGTCGGCGTCAATGTCGGAAAGAACGATCGCGCCGGACGCCTTCGAAGCCCAGACGGGATCGATGCGCTCACGCTCGCGGAAAGGCAGGCTCGAGCGCTGGATGATCCAGCCCGCATCGGTGACGACACCTTGCGAAATTTCACAGTCGATGAGGTTCTGCGCATCCTCGACGCTTTCGGCACCCGCAACGCATTCCTGAAGATGCAATCCTGCCGGTACCGCCGCGCTGCGCGCGCGGGCATACATGAAGAGAGAGCCAAGACGCATCAGATAGGCGCGAGTGCCATCGGCAGGATCGTCGAGCCGAAGCGTGCAGACGGGATCGAGATCGACGGGCTCGCGGTGCCAGTGCTCGATATAGGGAATGTCCTTCCCCTCCTCGACCATCATGTCGGGCTCCATCCAGAGGCGGCCCTGATCGGAATAGATCGCCTGCGGCTGAAAATCGATCTCGCGCCGCCACTCGAAGAATCCGTCGGCATAGTGAAGCTCGCCCGCGAAACCCTCTTGCGAGGCAAGCCAGTCAAGCTGCGTGAAGTTAAGCGCACGCAAATTCCTGACGCCGCGAAAATCGGGGCGGCCTGCGGGCTGGCGCAGATCGAGGTAATAGCTCGGCCCCTGCATCCAGTTGACGAAGGTTGTGCGGTCGCTGCGGCCATCGGGCCAGTCGATGAGGGAGCGGCTCCAGAGGCCTGCAAGGGTCTCGATGGTCGGCTCGCTCTTCGGTTCGATCCGTAGTCCGATATTCGCCATTCGTCTCGTCCGATACTGCACTGCACAAAGCATGCGTCGGAGAAAGGCCATAGGCGAAGACAGGAAATTCCGATGCCACCCATAGATGCGATCTATGGGCGCTCGCCGAGGCGGCCCAGAATCTCGTGGAGGAACAATTCGGTCGGCGTGTCGCGCGCGTCCTGCTCGCGGGTGATGAGATAGACGTGATAGCTGGGCAGCAGATCGTCGGGCAGCAGGGGATGGAGATTGTGCGCCCGGTCGATTTCTTCCGCGACACAGGTGGGTAGAA
The DNA here is from genome assembly GCA_027352645.1 of Rhodobiaceae bacterium. Lineage (GTDB taxonomy): Bacteria > Pseudomonadota > Alphaproteobacteria > Parvibaculales > Parvibaculaceae > Parvibaculum. The sequence goes on from DAIEIL010000194.1 coordinate 3,280, forward strand.
AGCCGATGCCGACACCAAGCTCGATGAGGCGCTTCACTTCGTGCAGGTTTTCCGCAAAGCCGGCCGCATGGCGGCCAAGCCCGTAGCGACGGCGGAAGCGCTCCAGCTCCTCGGGCTCATCCTCGCCCGTCATGACGAAAGGCTCGTCGCAGAGCATGGCCGGCTGGCCGACGGTGCGTCCGAAGAGCGGATGACTTCGGCTGCAATAGAGCTGCTGCACTTCCTTCATCAGCGGCGCGTAGCGCAGGCCCTCGCTCGGCGCGCTGTCGCAGGCAATGCCCACTTCAGCCTCGCCGAGCTTCAGCGCCTTGATGACGCCGCGCCAGGCCACGACGTCGAGACGGATCTCGACCCCCGGATGAAGCTCATGAAAAGCGGCAATGGCTCCGTCGAATTCCGGCGAGACGATGCTCGACATGATGGTGATGTTGATCACGCCCTCGACGAGATTCGCGGCGCGAGCGACTTCGTGCGGCGCGGTACGCACCGCCCCCGTCATGGCCTCGCAGAGCGGCACCAGCGCGCGGCCCGCCGGTGTCAGCTCTATGCCCTGGCTGGTGCGGCGGCAAAGCTCGACGCCCAGATGCTCCTCAAGCCGCTTCAGGCCTGCGCTGATCGTCGGCTGTTGCTTGTTGAGATGGCGCGCCGCCGCGCTGATACCCCCCGAATTGACGATTTCAAGGAAGAGCCCGAACAGGTTCCAATCGACATTACGAACGAAATTCCGCTCGTCCTGCGGGATGAGGTTAAGCTTCGGCATGGTTCGTTGCGCCTTCTTTCCAAGCCCCGTCGATTGAGGGAGCAAGTTCCGGACCAGATGGCGCGCGGCGGCTCAGAACTCCCATTCCGGGCCAGGAATCGCCTGATAGGCGCGCGTCAGCGCATCCGACCATGACTGCCGCAGACCCTTGAAATAGGCATCGTCGTCCTTGATGCGCCGGCTGAGCGCGACCTTCAGCGCATCGCGGCGATAAACCATGAGGTCGATGGGAAGGCCGACCGAAAGGTTCGAGCGGATCGTCGAATCCATAGAGATGAGCGCGAGCTTCAGCGCATCGCCTACATCGGTCTCGTAGGTCGCGGCGCGGTCGATGATGGGCTTGCCATATTTGTGCTCGCCGATCTGGAAATAGGGCGTGTCTTCCGTCGCCTCGATGTAATTGCCCGCCGCGTAAATCTGAAAGAGCCGGAGGCGGCCATTGCCGATCTGCCCGCCAAGCAGGATCGAGACGTTGAAAGTTTCCGACTGCGCCTCGAGCGAAGGACCGTCGACCTTGTAAATCTCCCGGACCGCCTGCCCCATCAACTGGGCCGCACGAACCATGCTTGGAACGGAGTGGAGCGTTTCCTGCGGCTCCCCCTCATAAAGTGACAGGCCCTGTTCGGTCACCAGATTGACGATCGCCTGGCTCAGGGCAAGGTTTCCCGCCGTCATGATGCCGATGACGCGGTCACCCGGGCGCTCGATCGTGGTGAGCTTGCGGAAGGTCGAGATGTTGTCGACGCCCGCATTGGTGCGTGTGTCCGCGAGCATGACGAGACCGCCTCGAAGGCGAAGCGCAACGCAATAAGTCATGAAATCAGTTCCGCCCGGATCGTTATTGTTGTGCCGCGCTCTCGCCGACCTTCAGCCGCACCTCGAGCGTCTCCTGCCCGCCGCCGCGCCGAAGGCCGCGCACAGGCGCCGCTTCAAGATAATCGAGCCCGGTGGCAACCCGCACATAGGCCGCCGTCGGGCAAATTCTGTTGGCGACATCGAAGCCAACCCAGCCAAGCCCATCAATATAGGCTTCCGCCCATGCGTGGCTCGCCTCTTGTTCCATATCGGAGTCGATCCAGAGATAGCCGCTGACATAGCGCGCCGGAATGCCAAGCATACGCGCCGCCGAAATGAAGACATGCGCGTGGTCCTGACAGACGCCGGAGCCCTTGGCGAGCGCTTCAGCCGCCGTCGTCTGCGCATCCGTATTGCCGATGTGATAATCGAGCGCGTCGCGCACCGTCTCCATCAACCGGTGCGCGAGGTCGAGTGGCGAGAGGTCGGAAGCCGAACGGGCCCGTTCGGCAAGAGCGACGATCGCCCCGTCGGCATCGGTGAGATCGGTGCGGCGCAGATAGAAGCGCGGCGAAAAGGGCTCATGCGCGTTGACGACGCCGCTGCGGTCCAGCGTCTCGACCTCCGCCGTCACACGGATCGCAATCTCCTGATGCGGGCGTTCGACATAAAGCATCTGGAGGACATTGCCGTAAACATCGCGCGCCTCGGTGAGGCTCGCCTGCGCCGGCACTTGCAGACGCCAGCTCAGGATCGTCTGCGTCGCATTGTCGAGCGGCTTCAGGCGCAGCGCCTGGATCGCATAGGAGGCTGGCTCCGCGTATCGGTAGACAGTCTCGTGATTGATATGGATGCGCATTCGAAACTTCACATCAGGTAGCTTCGGTTGATCTCGGATCCGAGACGGTTGTTCTGCTCGACATATTGCGTGAGAAATTCATGGAGCCCCTGGCGGAAGACATCGTCCACACGCCCGAAGCGCAACTGCGAGTAGACCTTGCCCGCCATGCGATGGCAATCGTGCCTTTGGCCATACTCCTCGCCCAGCGCGTCGAGGCAATCCTTGATCTTCGCTGTGCAGCTGACGAGTGACCGCGGCATCTGCTCGCGCATGATGAGGAATTCAGCGATGTGCCAGGGGCGGATGCCCTCCTTGTAGAGAACGTGATAGCTGCGATAGCCCGAAACGGCTCGCAGGATCGACGCCCATTGATAATAGTCGATGCCGCCGCCGACTTCGGCATGCTCGGGCAAAAGCAGGTGATATTTCACATCGAGAATGCGCGCCGTGTTGTCGCCACGCTCGACGAAAGTTCCGAGCTGCATGAAATGATAGCTGTCGCAGCGAAGCATGGTCGCAACCGTGCCGCCATGAAAGAGCAGAGAGCGATCCTTGACCCAGTCGAGGAACCGATGAAGCCCGCTGCCGCGGACCCGCGCCTCGCTCCATTTGGGCAGCTCAAGCCATGTGGAGTTGAGCGTTTCCCACTGCTCGGTCGTGAGCGCCGTGCGGATCGCGCGGGCATTGCGCCGCGCCGTCTCGATGCAGCAGCGGATGCTCGACGGATTGTCCTCGTCGAAGGCGAGATAGGAAATCACATGCTCGGGCGTCGCGTCATTATACTTGCGATAGAAGCCTTCCTCGCAATCGGACACGATGATGGTCGAGTGCCACTCGCTGCCGGAGGTTTCCGCGCTTGAAGGCATGAGCGACAGCCGGTCCGTGACCTGAAGGATGCGCGCGAGATTTTCCGCACGCTCCATGTAGCGTGCGATCCAGTAGAGACTGTCGGCGGTACGGCTCAGCATCGCGTTACACCCGATCGGAACATGTCCTCAGTCCTTCAGCACCCAGGTATCCTTGGTGCCTCCGCCCTGACTTGAATTGACGACGAGAGATCCCTCGCGCAGCGCAACGCGGGTGAGCCCGCCCGGCACAACGCGTATTTCCTTGCCCGCAAGCACGAAGGGCCTGAGGTCGACATGCCGCGGCGCGATACCCTGATCGACGAAAGTGGGGCATGTCGAAAGCGCCAGCGTGGGCTGCGCGATATACTTCTCCGGCGACGCCTTCACGCGAGCGGCGAAAGCCTCGCGCTCGGCGCGCGTCGCCTTGGGGCCGACAAGCATGCCGTAGCCGCCCGAGCCGTGAACTTCCTTCACCACGAGCTGGTCGATCCGCTCCAGCACATAAAGAAGATCGTCGCGCTCCCCGCAGCGATAGGTCGGCACATTCTTGAGAATGGGCGTTTCGCCGAGATAGAACTCGATCATCTTCGGCACGTAGGTATATGTCGACTTGTCGTCGGCGATGCCGGCACCCACCGCGTTGGCAAGATTGATATTACCCGCGCGGTAGGCGCTCATCAGTCCTGCAACACCAAGCACCGTGTCCGGGCGGAAGGCGAGCGGATCGAGGAACTCGTCGTCAACGCGCCGATAGATGACGTCGACGCGCTTCGGTCCCTGCGTCGTGCGCATATAGACGATATCGTCCTTCACATAGAGGTCCGGCCCCTCGACGAGCTCGATGCCCATCTGGTCGGCGAGGAAGGAATGCTCGTAATAGGCGCTGTTGTAGATGCCGGGCGTCAGCAGCGCGACGGTCGGCTCGTTTTCGCAATTGCGCGGCGCGACGGACGAAAGCGTCTTCAGAAGATCGTCGCAATAGTGATCGACCGGCGCAACATTGTAGCGCGACAGGAGATCGGGAAAGAGCCGCATGGTGATTTCGCGGTTCTCGAGCATGTAGGAAACGCCGGACGGCGTGCGCACATTGTCTTCGAGAACGTAGAA
>DAIEIL010000135.1 GCA_027352645.1 Rhodobiaceae bacterium
AATTCGGCATTGCCCGCCACGGCCGCATATTTTGTCCTCAGCGCGGCGAGCGACTTGGCGTGGTATTTTTGTGGCGGCTGAACATAGGCGCCGCCCGGCAGGTCGACGGAAAACTCGGCATCGCCGGCCTCCAGCGCCCTGGCATTGGCCAACGTCCAGGGCAGAAAATATTTTCCCACATAAGCGATGATCGGAGAGAGCGTCGGCGCCAGCGAGCTCCACGCTTCGAAATCTCCATCGATCCGCGGCTCGAGCATCCGGTGGCACCAGTCGAGGACGGCGGGACCCCTCGCGCGCATGATCGCCCCGCAGGTCGGGTCGATCGATGCTTCATAGAGCTGGGCCGAAAGCCCGAAATCGCCGAAAGAGGGCCGCGCCCCGAAAAGATATTTCCGCGCCCTCAGATGCGGTTCGAGGAGATCGAGAAGTTCGAAATAATAGGCGGTGATGAGTGGCGCGGTCGCCGCGCTTGATCCGACGAAATGCCCGCGTCCCGACATGCGCTGTCGAATGAACTGCGCGAGCTCGGCGATCTGCGCCGCAGATCCATGCGGAAGGTTGAGCCATGCCAGCATCTGGGCGGAAGCAATCTGGTCGACCTCGTCATACCAGCGATGGTGAAACATGAGCTTGTTGCCCCATTCATCGCCGAACTCCTCGATGCGGACGGAAAGGAAGGCGAGAGTGGCGTCCGCGGGATGCGTCGATGGCTCCGGAAAGAGGGCGTCCATCGCCTCCATGATCGGCGTCGAATCCTGCAGGCCCTTGTCTTCGGGCGTCGCCACCGTCGGCACGATCGGCAGGCGGGCATAACGCTTGTAGTCCTCCTCCGTCTCCGGCGTGCGCGCAATCCATTGATGCGGGATTCGTTTGAACCGGAAATAGGACCGCACCTTGATCGAATAGGGCGACATCTCCGACCCGAAAATCCTGTAGCTCGCACTCATTTCTTTCTCTCCACCCTGTTGCTTTGCCCTTCCGCCTGGTGCGGCCCAGTCTGCCGCCGGAACATTTGAAGTGCGACTGTCTTCATTTTAATTTCGTATTGCGGAATTTGAAAAAGGACATCTGGCATAGCTCGTTCGACCCGTCGTAATGTCGCACATTAAATTCGCGGATCACAGGGGAAAGACATGTCGTACAAGCATCCGTCGGGTGAGGAGTTCGGTGGCGTCATCGGCCGCACGGTCTACGAGTCGAAGCCCTGGTGGCCTGAATCGAAGGTCAAGAAGGGCTCGCCCAACGTCGTCATGATCGTGCTCGACGACACGGGCTTCGCCCATCTCGGCTGCTACGGCTCGACCATCGCGACGCCGAACATCGACGCGTTGGCGGCAAAGGGCGTCCGCTTCTCGAGCTTCCACACGACAGCGCTCTGCTCGCCGACGCGCGCCTGCCTGCTGACGGGCCGCAATCATCATGCCGTCGGCATGCGCGGCATCTCGAATTTCGACACCGGCTTCCCGAACATGCGCGGCGCCATTCCGAGGAGCGCCGCCACCCTCGCCGAAACGCTGCGCGACAATGGCTATGCGACCTTCGCGACGGGCAAGTGGCATCTCGCGCCGATGGCGGAATGTTCCGCAGCCGGCCCCTTCACCAACTGGCCGCTGCAGAAAGGCTTCGATCGCTATTACGGGTTCCTGCAGGGCGAGACCGATCAGTTCCATCCGGAGCTCACCTGCGACAATCACTTCATCGACGTGCCGGGTCGCGTCGAGGACGGCTACCACGTCTCCGAGGATATCGTCGACCGCTCGGCCGACATGGTGCGCGACCTGACCTCGCTCGTGCCGGAAAAGCCCTTCTTCCTCTATCTCGCTTTCGGCGCGATGCACGCGCCGCATCAGGCGCCGCAGAGCTATCTCGACAAGTGGCGCGGCAAGTTCGATGCCGGCTGGGACGTCATGCGCGCCGAGTGGTTCGAACGGCAGAAGGCGATGGGTGTCATTCCCCCGGAAACGAAGCTTGCGCCGCGCAACCCCGGCGTGAAGCCCTGGGAGGAACTCTCCGCCAATGAGAAAGCTTTCGCCGCGCGTCTCCAGGAAGCCTTCGCCGCGATGCTCGAGCACACCGATCACCAGATCGGGCGGCTCGTCGATTTCCTCAAGAGCGTCGGTCAGTGGGACAACACGCTGTTCATCCTTCTGTCCGACAACGGCGCGAGCCAGGAAGGCGGCCAGACCGGCGTGCTCGACGAGATGAAATGGTTCAACGGCATCAACGAGAACGTCGATGCGGCGGTCGAGCGGCTCGACGACATCGGCACACCCGATAGCCATTGCAACATTCCCTGGGGCTGGGCGCAGGTCGGCAATACGCCGCTCAAATGGTACAAGC
>DAIEIL010000143.1 GCA_027352645.1 Rhodobiaceae bacterium
TCGGGCGCGGCACCTTCCGCGTGCGCGGCGACACGGTGGAGGTCTTCCCGGCTCACTATGAAGACCGCGCCTGGCGCATCACCATGTTCGGCGACGAGATCGAGGAGCTTGCCGAGTTCGATCCGCTGACCGGCCAGAAGACCGACAAGTTCCAGTCGCTCAAGCTCTACGCCAATTCGCATTATGTGACGCCCCGCCCCGCCCTCAGCCAGGCGATGGAGGAGATCCAGAAGGACCTGATGATCCGTCTTCAGGAGCTGAAGGGACAGGGCAAGCTGCTCGAAGCGCAGCGCCTCGAACAGCGCACGCAGTTCGACCTCGAAATGATGGAGGCGACGGGAAGCTGCGCCGGCATCGAGAACTATTCGCGCTATCTCACGGGCCGCAAACCCGGCGAGCCGCCGCCCACCCTTTTCGAATACCTCCCCGACAATGCGCTGGTATTCGCGGATGAAAGCCATGTGACCGTGCCGCAGATTGGCGGCATGTTCCGCGGCGACTACAGGCGCAAATCGACGCTTGCCGAATATGGCTTCCGCCTTCCCTCCTGCGTCGACAACCGGCCGATGCGCTTCGAGGAATGGAACGCGATGCGCCCGCAATCCGTCTTCGTTTCGGCGACGCCGGGCTCATGGGAAATGGAGCAGACGGGCGGCGTCTTCACCGAACAGGTGATCCGGCCCACCGGCCTCATCGACCCGCCGACGATCATCCGCCCGGTCGGGACGCAGGTGGACGATCTCATCGCCGAATGTCACGAAGGCGCGGCGAAGGGTCAGCGCGTGCTCGTCACCACGCTGACGAAGCGCATGGCCGAAGACCTCACCGAATATATGCATGAGCAGGGCATCCGCGTCCGCTACATGCATTCGGACATCGACACGCTGGAGCGCATCGAGATCCTGCGCGACCTCAGGCTCGGCGCTTTCGACGTGCTGATCGGCATCAACCTGCTGCGCGAGGGCCTCGACATTCCCGAATGCGCGCTCGTCGCCATTCTCGACGCCGACAAGGAAGGCTTCCTGCGTTCCGAAACCTCGCTCATCCAGACCATCGGCCGCGCGGCGCGAAACGTCGACGGACGCGTGATCCTTTACGCCGACAACATGACCGGTTCGATGGAACGCGCCATCGCTGAAACGAACCGCCGCCGCGAGAAGCAGCAGGCCTACAATATCGAGCACAACATCACGCCGGAAAGCATCCGCCGCAACATCGGCGACATTCTCGAAAGCGTCTATGAGCGAGATCACGTCCGCGTCGATACGGGCGAGGCCGACGAAGCCTTTATCGGCCACAATCTCCGCGCCCATATCGCGGACCTCGAAAAGAAGATGAAGGACGCCGCCGCCGATCTCGAATTCGAAACGGCGGCGCGGCTCCGCGACGAGATCAAGCGGCTGGAAGCCACCGAACTCGCGGTGGCGGACGATCCCCTCGCCCGCCAATCCGTCATCGAGGAAAAAGTCGCCAAATCCGCGCCCGTCAAGGGCCGCTCGTCATCCGGCAAGCCGGGAACGCGAGCGACGAAATACCGGGGCAAGAAGCACTAGGCGTTCAGCGCGACGGCCTGCCGCCTACGATTGACACGCGCTCGCCCTGCCGCGAATAGGGGTAGTAGTCCCACACCGCATGGTGCTGCGTACAGCGATTGTCCCAGAAGACAAGCGTGTTCGGCTGCCAGCGCACGCGGCACTGGAAGACCGGCGTGCTTTCGAGATGCCGCCAGAGCATTTCGAGAAGCCCCGTGCTTTCCGAAGGCGACAGCCCATCAATATGGGTGGTGAAGCCGCGATTGACGTAAAGCAGCTTGCGGCCCGTCTCCGGGTGTCGCGCAATCACCGGATGCTTGTTCTTCGGCCAGCCGCCTTCCGGCGCTGCCTTGCCATAGCCACCCGTATAGGGCTTGGCGCCGTCATGCACCGCGTCGAGTCCCTCGAGGAAATTCTTCATCATGGGTGACAGCGTTTCATAGGCCTCATAGGCGCTGAGGAAACAGGTGTCGCCGCCGCAACCGATCTCCGGGATCTGCGTGATGTAGAGCATCGAACCGAAAGGCGGCTCGGGATCGCAGGTCACGTCCGCGTGCCAGCCCTCGCCCGCGACATAACGCGAATTCTGGTCGGCCTTGATCGGCAGGATTTCGGGATCGGACTTGGGCTCACCCTCTTTCGTCGTCGAGTGATAGGGATGCGTGTGCAGCGTGCCGAAATAACGGCCGAAGCGCTTGTGGTCCTCGCGCGTCAACGCCTGATCGCGGAAGACGAGCACGAGATGGTCGGCGAAAGCCTGTTTCACTTCCGCAAGTTGCGCCTCATCGAGCGGCTTCGACAGGTCGATACCCTCGACCTCCGCGCCGATCACGGGCGTCAGCGGCGCAACGCCGATTGTTTTGTACTCTCGTTTCTCGTCGGTGCGCGCGACGCGCACATTGGGTCGGCTGGTCATGCTGTCCTCCTCCCGAATGTCCGGCGGCTCCCTCGCCGCCATTTGTCAGGAGGCTAATCCCATGGGGCTGGCATCCGTCATCGGAAAGTCCCACTATTCCGTTGAACGGAACGGACGGAAACATGGCCGACACATCGAGAATGCCCATCGCCCGCGCTC
>DAIEIL010000180.1 GCA_027352645.1 Rhodobiaceae bacterium
AGCTTTACGAGAAGGGCGACCGGCCGGAACTCGCCGCCCAGGAAAGGGCGGAGATCGCCGTCATCGAGAGCTTCATGCCGAAGCAGCTTTCGGAAGCCGAAACCCGCGCCGCCATCGAGGCGGTGATGAAGGAGCTCGGCGCCTCGTCGATCAAGGACATGGGCAAGGTCATGGCCGAGCTGAAGACGCGCTATGCCGGCCAGATCGACTTCGCCAAGGCGGGCGGGCTGGCGAAGAGCCTGCTGGGCTGAGTTTTACGCTCTCTTACATCCCCCATTTCGTCATGCCCCGCTTTATGCGGGGCATCCACGTCTTGGGCCACCAGACGGGAAGACGTGGATGGCCCGGACAAGCCGGGCCATGACGCGCAGGGAATGACTCTTATCCACAGCCCCCGCGCGACTCGCATTGCCGCACATGAAATGCGACAATCGCGCTTCAACCGATAATCCGGACACCGGCGCGACATGAGCTTCCCAAAAGGCTTCCTCGACGAGCTGAAGGCGCGTATCCGCGTCTCGGAAGTCGTTGGCCGCAAGGTGAAGCTGATCCGGCGCGGCCGTGAATTCGTCGGCCTTTCGCCCTTCACCAATGAGAAGAACCCGAGCTTCACCGTCAATGACGACAAGCAGTTCTGGCATTGCTTTTCGTCGGGCGAGCATGGCGACGTCATCAAGTTCCTCGAAAAGACGGAAAACCTCTCCTTCCTCGAAGCGGTGGAACGGCTCGCCTCCGAGGCTGGCATGGAGATGCCGCAGCGCGATCCGCACCATGTCGAACGCGCCAGGGAAGAAGCGAGCCTCATCGATGTGATGGAAATGGCCGCCGCCTTCTTCCGCGAGAAGTTGCATGCGGGTGTCGGCGCGGAGGCGCGGGTCTATCTCGAAAGGCGCGGCCTTCGCCAGGCGACCATCGAGAAATTCGGCCTCGGCTATGCGCCGGAAGATCGCCACGCGCTGCTCCGCCACCTGAAGGCCAAGGGCGTTGATGTCGCGCAGATGGCGGAGGCGGGCCTCATTATCGCCGGTCCCGATATTCCCGAACCTTACGACCGCTTCCGCAATCGCGTGATGTTTCCGATTGCCGATGCGCGGGGGCGCACGATTGCTTTCGGCGGACGCGCGCTCGATGCGGAGGCCAAGGCCAAATACCTGAACTCGCCCGAGACGCCGCTCTTTCATAAGGGGCGGGGCCTCTACAATCTCGATCGCGCGCGCAAACCTGCCTATGACGCCGGAACGGTCATCGCGGTCGAAGGCTATATGGATGTGATCGGCATGGCGCAGGGCGGCATTGAGAACGCCGTCGCGCCGCTCGGTACCGCGCTCACCGAGGACCAGATCGGTCTCATGTGGCGCATGGCGCCGGAGCCGATCCTTTGTTTCGACGGCGACAAGGCGGGTCTTCGCGCCGCCTTCCGCGCGGTGGAGCGCGTGCTGCCGCTGCTGAAGCCCGGCCATTCGCTGCGCTTTGCCTTGCTTCCCGGCGGCAAGGACCCCGACGATCTCGTTCGCGAGGAGGGCGGCGATGCCATGCGCGAGGTGCTGGCCGCCGCGCGGCCTCTTGCCGACATGGTCTGGGAGAAAGAAGTCTCGGCGGGCACATGGGACACGCCGGAACGCCGTGCGGCGCTCGAAGCCCGCATCGAGGAGGTGATCGGACAGATAGCCGACCCGAAGGTGAAATCCTATTACGCGCAGGAGCTGCGCGCCCGCATCGCGAAGCTTTTCGGCCGGGAACGGGGGCAGGGGGGCAACCGCCAGCCCAATGACCGCGCCCGCGGGGGCCAGCAGGGTTGGGGCCAGCAGGGTGGCGGGTGGAAGGTCGGGCGCTTCGTCCGCGACCCCCGGCTCACGCCGGTGACGCCGGAACTGCGCCGCTCGGCGCTGGTTCAGGACAAGGGCGCAGGCGTGCTGAAAATGGAGCAGTTGCTGCTCTTCGTCCTGCTCAACCATCCCGAACTTCTGGAGGATTATTGCGAGGAGCTGGCGCGGGTTGAGATCAGGACTCCGGCGCTTGACAGATTACGCAATGAAATCATAGATATAGCAGCCCTTCATGCGCCCCTTGACAGGGAGGCGCTGAAGAACCATTTGGTCTCTAGGGATTTGGCGGATATAGCACATCGTCTGGAAGGCGGGGCGGCGCTGGCAAGCGAACGTTTCGCCTGGCCGGGCTCGTCGCGTGAGGAAGCTGAAACCGGTTTTCTGCACACTTTGGAACGGCACCACCGGACGATTACCCTTGAGGCTGAACTCAGGGCCGCGGAGCGCGCTCTGGCCGAGGATATGAACGAGGAGAACTGGACGCGGTTGCAGGCTATTCATGCCCAGCTCGAGCGTTCGGAACTTGTCGAAGGCAAGACGGAGTAGGATATCGGGGCGGGCTGCGGACACGAAAAGCAGCCGGTGACAGTCGAGCTTCAGGGGGAAGCCGGAGCGGTCATCAAGACAAAGTCGGTATGTAAAGACCCGCGAGGCGCGCGCGTGGCCGGTAAAGTCGGACGCGGCCTGACGGGTTTTCACGAATTTGGCGCCATCGCCCTTTCCGGCGATTGGCTGCGACACACATCAATACCTGGGCCCTTCTGGGGTCCGTTCAGGTTTCAGGCGGAGAGTTGCTGAATGGCGAGCAAGACGGCAGAGCAGGCGGAAGCCCCGGAAGCGGCACCCGAGGTCGTTCAGGACGGCCCCCTTCTCGATATGTCCGACGCCGCGGTCAAGAAGATGATCAAGGCCGCGAAGGTGCGCGGCTTTGTGACCTATGACGAGCTGAACAAGGTTCTGCCGTCGGAAGAATTCTCCTCCGAGCAGATCGAAGACACGCTGTCGATGCTTTCCGAAATGGGCATCAACGTCGTCGAGAACGACGAGGCCGAGGAAAGCACCGAAGGCGGCGAGCCTGAAGTCGAAGCGGACGAGGATGAAGAAGAATCCTCCACCGGCAAGGCCGTCGCAACCACCACCACGACGACCACCTCGCTCGACCGCACCGACGACCCCGTGCGCATGTATCTGCGTGAAATGGGCTCGGTGGAGCTTCTGTCGCGCGAAGGCGAAATCGCCATCGCCAAACGCATCGAGGCCGGCCGCGAAACCATGATCGCGGGCCTCTGCGAAAGCCCGCTGACTTTTCAGGCCATCATCATCTGGCGCGACGAGTTGAACGAAGGGAAGATTCTCCTTCGCGACATCATCGACCTCGACGCCACCTATGCCGGTCCCGACGCGAAGAAGATCGACCATTCCCAGGCAGCTCTGAACGGCGAGGCGCCGCCGCGCATCGAGCCGGAAGAGGAAGAGGTCGACGACGAGGGCGAGGACAGCGAGAACTCCATGTCGCTCGCCGCGATGGAAGCGGAATTGAAGCCCAAGGTTCTCGAAAGCTTCGACCGCATTGCCAACGACTACAAGAAGCTCCGCAAGCTGCAGGACCAGAAGGTCGAGGCCGCGCTCAAGGGCGAGGATTTCGCCGTCGCCTCCGACAAGAAGTACCAGAAGCTCACCGCCGACCTCATCGTGGAAGTGAAGAGCCTCTCGCTCAACAACAACCGCATCGAAAGCCTTGTCGAGCAGCTTTACGCGATCAACAAGCGCCTGATGGCGATGGAAGGCCGCCTGCTGCGTTTTGCCGAAAGCCACGGCATCCCGCGCGAGGAATTCCTGAAGCAGTACTACAACGAAGAACTCGACCCGAACTGGCTGCGCCGCGTCAGCCGCCTCAAGGGCAAGGGCTGGGCGACCTTCGCGAAGGACGAGCGCGACCAGGTGAAGGATCTGCGCGGCCAGATCCACCAGCTCGCCACCGAGACCGGCCTCGACATCGGCGAATATCGCCGCATCGTCTCGACCGTGCAGAAGGGCGAGCGCGAGGCGCGCATCGCGAAGAAGGAAATGGTGGAGGCGAACCTTCGTCTCGTCATCTCCATCGCGAAGAAATACACCAATCGCGGCCTTCAGTTCCTCGACCTCATTCAGGAAGGCAATATCGGCCTGATGAAGGCGGTCGATAAGTTCGAATATCGCCGCGGCTACAAGTTCTCGACCTATGCGACGTGGTGGATCCGTCAGGCGATCACACGTTCGATCGCCGACCAGGCGCGCACCATCCGCATCCCGGTCCACATGATCGAGACGATCAACAAGCTGGTGCGCACCTCGCGCCAGATGCTCCACGAGATCGGCCGCGAGCCGACGCCGGAAGAGCTGGCCGAAAAGCTCGGCATGCCGCTCGAAAAGGTCCGCAAGGTCCTGAAGATCGCCAAGGAACCGATCTCCCTCGAAACACCCATCGGCGACGAGGAAGACAGCCATCTGGGCGACTTCATCGAGGACAAGAACGCGATCCTGCCGATCGATGCAGCGATCCAGTCGAACCTGCGCGAGACGACGACGCGCGTTCTGGCCTCGCTCACGCCGCGCGAGGAGCGCGTGCTGCGCATGCGCTTCGGCATCGGCATGAACACCGACCACACGCTGGAAGAAGTCGGCCAGCAGTTCTCGGTTACGCGCGAACGCATCCGCCAGATCGAGGCGAAGGCGCTGCGCAAGCTGAAGCACCCGTCGCGGAGCCGCAAGCTGCGCTCTTTCCTCGATAATTGATTTCCGCTCCCATCGAGCGACGATGAAAAGCCCGGGCCGCAAGGTCCGGGCTTTTTGTTTGGCCACCACGTTCGCGCGCGAAGCTGTTGGAACATGGCTGGTCACGGGCTAGCATCTCTATCCTGCCGGGGCGGGGGCCGGACACAAGGGGGAGGCAATCATGGATCTTCAACGGGGCGGCCGCGTCATTCTCATAAGCGGCCTCACGCTGGTTCTCGTCGGGCTTGTCTGGGGGCTCGTCGTGCCGCAGACGCCATTTCCGAGGCTCGCGCTTACGGCGCACACGGAATTCGAGGTGAACGGCATCCTGCTCATCGTGCTCGCTGGCCTGCTGCTGAAGTTCCGGCACAGCGTCGGCCCGCGCTCGGTGGCGGTCATGGTCGCCTATGCGTGGCTTGCCTGGTTGATGATGGCGTCCGAGGTGGCCAATTCCTGGTGGGGAACCAAGGGCATCCTGCCCATCGCGGCCGCACAGGCCGGCGCGACGGGCGGCGCCTCATGGCAGGAAACCTTCGTGACGCTCGCCCATGTCGTTCCGGGCCTCACGCTCATTCTCGCATGGACCTTGCTCCTCATCGGCTTTGTAAGGGGCCCTGCGACGCAGGACTGAGGCGCGGCCTCAGCTCTTCGGCTTCTTCGCCGCCTCGATCAGTGCACGGATCGCCCACCGCTTCACCTTGCGCGCTTCCGCATCGTCGAGCTGCAGCACGTCCTTGAAGACGATCATCGCCTCCGTGCCGACGATGAGCGCCAGCGCGTTGGTGAGCGTGTCGAGCGACGCGGGGCGGAACTCCTTGCGCGAAGGCGCAAGCGCCGCCTCGATCAGCGGCGTGCGCCTGTTCTGACGGGCGGGCAGGTCGTCCGCCGCGCCGTTCGCCCGCGTCATCAGCGAATTTGCGAGGAAGAGCCGCAGCGGGCCCTCGTTTTCGAGGATCATGCGGTGAAAGGCATCGTCGACGCGATCGACGCGCGAGACGGCATCGCCCGCCGAACTGCCGTGGAACAGTTCCTCGGCGTCGGGAATGGCGACGTCGAGCGGCGCCTCCAGCAGAAGCGTTTCAACATTCGGGAAATAGCGATAGGCGGTGGCTCGCGAGACAAGCGCTTCCTCTGCGATCTCTTCGAGGCTTGGCTTGCGGCCCTGCTTCAGGAGACGCGCCGCCGCCTGAAGCAGATCCTTGCGTGTGCGCCGCTTCTGGTTGGGGCGGCCGTTGCTTTCCATCGGTGCCACGGATCAGCCCTGCGGCAGCTGTCGCATGATGGCGGCGAGATCGAGCCAGACGTTCTCGCGCTGGATATCGCCCTTGTCCGTGAATTCGAAAACATGCAGCAGGCGGAACTCCAGCGGACGTCCCTTGCCTTCGAGGCCGAAGGGCGTCCCCACGGCCTTGCCGCTCCAGAGCGATTCATCGACCATGAAGCCGTCGCCGTAATAGCGCTTGAGGTTCCGCACCTGTCCGTCCGAAAGATCGGCGAAGAGGGCCTCATAAAAG
>DAIEIL010000181.1 GCA_027352645.1 Rhodobiaceae bacterium
ATCACGATGCGAAGAAGCGCGGTGACTTCCCGTTCGAAATTCAAAGCAAGATAGCTGTTGAGGACGGCGACCATGACATCCTCCAGATTCGAATGCTCCGGCAGCGGAGGAAATTCGACCTCGCGATAGGCGTCCTTCACCACGGCTGCGAAGAGTTCTTCTTTTGAGGAAAAATGCTTGTAAAGCGTAGCCGTCGAGACGTCAGCCTCACGCGCGATTTCTGCTGCCGCTGCGCCCGTGTAGCCGTTTGCGAGAAAATGCTTGCGTCCCGCCTTCAGGATGGAAGCATGCTTATTTTCGCTGACCGAGCGGCGGTATTCTTCGAGGCCCAATCTTGACCGGTCCCTTTCTGCCTCACGGCATGATTTCTCTCTGGAGTTGCAGTTCTACGCACGACCATTTGGACTGGTTCACATGGTAAAATAAAATCAGGATTATAAAATAAGGAATAGTACGAATACACGAAGGTGTGTTTCAAAGTGAAAGCAAGATTTTCCGAAGTGGCGACTCATCTGGAGGGCGGAGAATAAGGTATTTTCTCTAGGTCCGGGCCATTTGTTAGGTTGGATATACCTAATAAGTCAGCGTTACTGACGCGGCGAGTTGCGCCCGGTACGGGCTTGTCAGGGGGGCGATGGCCGGTCGGACATCATCTCTGGCGGCGTCCAGTTGAAAACAATCCTGTCAGTGCGCCATCTCGGTTCCTTTTTCTGAATGAGACGGAAACCTGTTGCTTCTCCGCATACGGACCGACAAAGCTCGTACGGGCGTGGCGCGAGCGCGGTAACGACGCTTGAGGAAAATCAATGGCTGACATTCACCCGGGCCTGCCGGACGACGTGCTCGTCGCGCAGCTTATCGAGGCCATTCCCACTCCGATCTACTACAAGGACGCAGAGGGACGTTACATTGGATGCAACGCGGCGTTCGAGGCCTATAGCGGCCTAAGCCGAACCACCTTGCTGGGCAAGACGGCCTATGAGATTTGGCCCAAGGATCTTGCCGACACCTATCACGCTGCAGATCTGGACGTGCTGAAAAAGGCGGGGCCGCAGGTTCAGACTGGCGAGGTGGTCTACGCCGACGGTACCCGTCACCAGGTCATCGTCCACCGCGCCGCTTTTTTCCGGGAGGACGGCAGTCAGGGCGGGATTGTCGGTGTCGGGTGGGACATCACCGACAGGGTGCGTGCCGAGCGGGCATTGGAGGATCAGCTTCAATTTGCGGAGAAATTGATCGAGACAGTGCCGAGTCCGATTTTCGTCAAGGACCAGGACGGAATTTATCTGGCTTGCAATTCTGCCTTCGAGGAATTTTGCGGCCTGAAGCGCAAGGATGTGGTGGGCAAGAGCGTCTTCGAGGTCTGGCCGGCAAACCTCGCCCAGACCTATCGCTCCGCCGACGAAGCACTGATGAAGAAGGGCGGCGTCCAGGTCTATGAGGCGCTCATGCGCGCGGGCGATGGGACGGACCGCGATGTGATCTTCCACAAGGCGACCTTCAAAAAGGGCGACGGCAGCGCCGGCGGCATCATCGGCGTGTTCTGGGATGTTACCGCGCGAAAACGCGCGGAACAGGCGTTGCGCCATAGCGAAGAGCGCTTTCGGCGCATGGTGGAGAATGCGCCGTTTGGCGTTCTCCTGACCGATGAGAATGATGCCATCAGCTTCACCAACCGGCGATTTGAGGAATTGCTCCATTATCCGCCGGAGCGAATGGAGACGCTCAATGGCTGGTCAGCACTCGTCTTCCCCGATGAGAAATACCGGGCGGAGGTCATGGGGCAGCATGCCAGGGACATCTACCTTATGCGTTCCGGCGAAATTGAGGCCTCACCCGTGCGGGAGGTACAGGTCTCATGCGGCGACGGCATCGTGCGGGACATGGAGGTTGTGATCACCGTTGAGGATAACCTCGCATACTGGGTGTTCAACGATGTGACGGTGCGGAATCGCGCCGAGCAGGCGCTGCGCGACGTGCTTCAGGCCGAGGCCCTGCACGATCCGCTGACGTCGCTTTACAACCGGCGCTATCTGGACCAGGCGATGGAGCGAGAGTTCACGCGCGCCGCTCACGCCGGCAAGACCGTATCGGTGGTGATGACGGATATCGACCACTTCAAGAAGGTCAATGATACCTTCGGGCACGATTGCGGCGACAAGGTTCTGCAAGCCATCGCCCGGATCCTGAATACGCATATTCGCAAGGGAGACACGGCCTGCCGCTATGGCGGCGAGGAGTTCACGCTTCTGCTGCCCGACGCTCCGATGGAGAGTGCGGTGGAGCGGGCCGAGCGGCTGGGGGAGTTGATCCGGGATTTGTCCGTGTCCTGCGACGGAATGAATATCGGGCGAGTGACCATGTCGTTCGGCGTGGCGACCTATCCGGCACATGGAGACACGCCGGAAAAGGTTCTCAAGGCGGCCGACGAGGCATTGCAGAGAGCCAAGAGCGAAGGGCGAGACCGTGTCGCCCGCGCCTACGAGTTTCGGCCCGCGCCCTGACGGATCAGGGCGCCGTGTCGGCGAGTGCGGTGGCGAGCCGTTTTGCCGAGCGGGCGATCTGCGCTTCCGGGATGCCGGCGAAGCCCATATGCAGGCCGCTGAGACGGGGCAGGCCGATATAATAGGGGGCAAGCGGAGCAACCTGAATATCGGCCGTGGCGGCGATGGCGGATACCCGGCGATCGTCCAGCCCGTTTTTCAGACAGGCGACGAGTTGCATCCCGCCTTCGCAGGGGGTGAGGTGCAAAAACGCGCCGAGCTCGCGCGTCGCCGCGTCGATGAGCGCAGCGCGGCGAGCGGCATAGATGGTGCGCATGCGGCGGACATGCGTTCCGAAATGTCCCTCGCCTATGAACTCCGCGAGTGCGGCCTGAACGATCGGCGCCGGTATATGGCCCGTCAGGCGGATGGCGGCGCGGAAGGCATCCACCAGCGCCTCCGGCACGATGAGATAGCCGACCTTGAGCCCGGGAAAGAGCGTCTTCGAGAAAGTGCCCATGTAGAGGACGCGGGTGGCGCGATCGAGGCCCTGTAGCGAGGCGAGGGGCCGTCCGCTGTAGCGATATTCGGAATCGTAATCGTCCTCGACGATCCAGGCGTCGGCGCGGCGCGCGAAGTCGAGCAGCGTCAGCCGACGCGCCAGAGAAAGCGTGACGCCGAGCGGATATTGATGCGATGGCGTGACATAGATGAGCCGGGGCGCAGGCTCGAGCGCGATGCCGGCGGCGACATCGAGCCCTTCGTCATCGACGGGCACCGGCACCAGCCGCGCGCCGGCGCCGACCAGCGCGGCCCGCGCACCGAGATAGCCGGGCTCCTCCATCCAGGCGGCCTCGCCCGGATCGACGAGCATGCGCGCGGCGAGATCCAATGCCGCCTGAGCGCCCGTTGTCACGATCACCTGATCGGGCGTGCAGACGACGCCGCGCGCCGCGCCCGCATGAGCGGCGATGGCTCGGCGCAGGGGCGCGAAGCCAGCGCCTGTCTCGTAGCCGAAGAGGCCGTTGCGCGGGTCGCGCGCGCGCCGCGCAAGGAGCCGGCTCCACAGCGCCGCCGGAAACTGGTCCACCGCAGGTAGTCCGTGCTGGAAGGCGCGGGCTTGTCCGCGCTCGTAGCCGATGCCCGGACGCCTGATAGCGGCCACGGCTTCGCCGCGCCGGGACAGGCGAACGGGGCTCCCGGCATCTTTCGGCTCCGGCCCCTGCGTTGTTGTGTTGCCGACTTCGAGCAATTTGTCGGGCAGGGAGGCGGCAATCCGCGTTCCCGCGCCAATCTGGCCTTCGAGATAGCCCTCCGCCGCGAGTTGCTCATAGGCGGCGAGGATCGTGTTGCGGCCGACGCCGAGATCGTTGGCGAGGCGGCGCGAGGAGGGGAGCCGTGCGCCCGCTGCAAGGCGGCCCTCAAGGATCGCGCTGCGTAGCGCGTCATAGAGCTGACGGTAAAGCGGCGTCCCGGCTTGCGGGTCGAGCGCCAGCAGATCGAGGGAGAGCGGAGTGCGCAGCATGGTTCTGGCTCAGCCTTGTTATGGACCCATCATATTGTTGGAAATGGACCTTTTCATAGGGCCAATTTCTGGCAGTGTCCGCCTGGAGCCGAGGCAGAGGCTTGACGTCCAGAAGGATATGACCCGTGAGCGACTATCAGACATCCCCAGTGCATCGCGTCCGTCAGGTTGCGCGGCGCGCTCATTATGACCGCGACACCGTCCACGCCATCCTCGATGAGGGCCTTGTCGCCCATGTCGGATTCATGGGTGCGGGCGGGCCCGTTTCCCTGCCCATGTTCTATGTGCGCGACGGCGAGAGCGTGCTGGTGCATGGCTCGCGCACCAGCCGCTTCATGAAGACCCTGGCGGAGGGCGCGCCGCTTTGCCTGACGGTGACGCTGATCGACGGACTGGTCATGGCGCGCTCTGCCTTCCATCACTCGATGAATTTCCGCTCGGTCATGGCGCATGGAAGTGCAGCACCGGTGCCTTCGGAGGAAAAGCCGCGCGCGCTCGACCTTTTTACCGAGCGCGTCGAGGCCGGACGCTCCAGAGTGGCCCGGGCGGCGAACGCCATAGAGCTCAAGGCGACCGAAATCCTGTGCCTGCCGCTCATCGAGGTGGCGGCCAAGGTGAGGCAGGGCGGGCCCAATGACGATGCCGAAGATATGGGCCTGCCGGTCTGGGCGGGCGTTGTTCCGGTGACGCAGGTCCTGGGTGTCCCGGTGGAATGGCCGGCCGGGAAGGTCGAAGCCTGAAAAACCGGCACTTTTCGCAGCGATCCCCTGTTGCACCGCAAGAAAAGCGGGCTTAGGTTTGCGCCGCTTTTCCGGGCAATCCCGGGCAAGCGTTTTTTGTCGCGCGCGAGGGCCGAAGCCGCTGCCCGCGCCTCTTCCCGGAGTGACGAACATGGCCTTCCTTTCGGACTCGCTGAAGCGCATCAAGCCGTCGGCAACCATTGCCGCGACCCAGAAAGCGCGCGATCTGAAAGCAGCCGGTGTCGACGTGATCGGACTCGGCGCGGGCGAGCCTGATTTCGACACGCCGGAAAACATCAAGGAAGCTGCGATTGACGCCATTCGCCGTGGCGAGACGAAGTACACCGACGTCGGCGGCATCCCGGAACTGAAGAAGGCCGTCGCCGCGAAGTTCAAGCGCGAGAACGGGCTCGACTACACGCCCGCTCAGTGCTTCGTCGCGCCCGGCGGCAAGCCCATCATCTTCAACGCGATGGCGGCGACGCTGAACCCCGGCGATGAGGTCGTCATCCCGGCGCCTTACTGGGTGTCCTATCCCGACATCGTGTCGCTGCTTGGCGGCACGCCCGTATTCGCGCGGGCGGGCATGGAGACCAATTTCAAGCTCCAGCCGGAAGATCTTGAAAAGGCGATCACGCCGAAGACGAAGTGGTTCATTTTCAACTCGCCGTCGAACCCGACGGGCGCGGCCTATACGTGGGACGAGCTGAAGCAGCTCACCGACGTTCTGGTGAAGTATCCGCATGTCTGGATCCTGTCCGACGACATGTATGAGCATCTCTCCTATGACGGCTTCAAATTCGCGACGCCGGCGCAGGTGGAGCCGAAGCTCTATGACCGCACGCTGACCATGAACGGCGTCTCCAAGGCCTATGCGATGACGGGCTGGCGTATCGGCTATTGCGCCGGTCCGCTCGAGCTCATCAAGGCGATGACGACGATCCAGAGCCAGTCGACCTCGAACCCGACGTCGATCAGCCAGTGGGCCGCCGTCGAGGCATTGAACGGGACGCAGGATTTCATCCCGGAGCGCGCCGAGAGCTTCAAGGCGCGGCGCGACCTCGTCGTCTCGATGCTCAATCAGGCGAAGGGCCTCAAGTGCCCGACGCCGGAAGGTGCCTTCTATGTCTATCCGTCCTGCGAGGGATGCATCGGCAAGACGACGCCCAAGGGCAAGGTCATCGGCAACGATCAGGACTTCGTCGAGGCACTGCTGGAAGAAGAGGGCGTCGCCGTCGTGCATGGCGAAGCCTTCGGCCTCTCGCCCTTCTTCCGCATCTCCTACGCGACTTCGACGGAAGCGCTGACCGCAGCCTGCGAGCGCATCCAGCGTTTCTGCGCCTCGCTCCGGTAGGACGCGCGTCGATCGAAACGAAACAGAAAAGGGCGATCCGGATTATCGGGTCGCCCTTTTTCTTCGCCCTGCTGCGACACTTTTGATCATTGGAATTATTCTAGATTTGTTGCGCTGTGCCGCGGACAGTTCTAGATTCCATGTCTCGCAGCAAGGAGAACCTGTCATGCAGATCGACATCGGTATTACCGAAAAGGACCGCAAGAAAATCGCGGACGGGCTGTCGCGTTTGCTCGCCGACACCTACACGCTTTATCACAAGACGCACTACTACCACTGGAACGTCACAGGGCCGATGTTCAACACGCTGCATCTGATGTTCGAGACGCAGTACAACGAACTCTGGCTTGCGGTGGATCTCGTGGCCGAACGCATTCGTTCGCTCGGCTTCCCCGCGCCCGGCGGTTACACGGCCTATGCGAAGCTCACCAAGATCGAGGAAGACGATGGCGTGCCCAAGGCGCAGGACATGATCAAGAACCTCGTCAAGGGCCACGAAACCGTGACGCGCACGGCGCGCGCCATCTTCCCGCTTGCTGATGCGGCGCATGACGAGCCGACGGCGGACCTTCTCACGCAGCGCATGGAAGCGAGCGAGAAGACCGCATGGATGCTTCGCTCGATGCTCGGCTGAAACGACCCGTCACCAAACGTGAATTGCATGAAGCGCCATGACATCCGATAAGGACGTCATGGCGTTTCCTTTTTCTCCCTCCCTCGTCATCTTCGATTGCGACGGCGTGCTGGTCGACAGCGAGCCCGCCGCGAACCGTCTGCTTGTGCGCGTGCTCGCCGAAGACGGCTTCGATGTTTCCTATGAGGAATGCCGCAGGCTCTTTGTCGGGCGCACTCTGGAAGCTGTGCGCGCCCATGTCGAAGAGGCAATCGGCCGGCCGCTTGCCGATCATTGGCCCAGCTATATCCGCGACGAGACGCTGAAAGCTTTTGCCGAGGGGCTTGTGCCCGTCGAAGGCATAGAACCTGTATTGTTGAAACTTGCCGCGCGAAACCTGCCTTACTGTGTCGCCTCGTCAGGCAAGTTCGAGAAGATGCGCTACACGCTGGGCGCGACGGGGCTTCTGCCGCTTGTCGAGAATGTTCTCTTCAGCGCGGAGCAGGTGGGGCGCGGCAAGCCCGCACCGGATCTCTTTCTTCATGCCGCGCGCGAAATGGGCCATGCACCGGAGCAATGCGTCGTCGTCGAGGACAGCGTGCCCGGCGTGCAGGCGGCGGTCGCAGCGGGAATGCCGGTGCTCGGCTATGCGGGCGATCCTCACACCGACGCGGCGGCGCTCAAAAGAGAAGGCGCCCATGTCTTTCACGACATGAGCGCCTTGCCCGGCCTTCTGGGTTTCTAGTTTATTCCGCAGCCTGCGCGTGGGCCTCTTCGGTAGCGATGAAGCGTTCCGCCTCGAGCGCGGCCATGCAGCCCATGCCCGCCGCCGTGATGGCCTGACGGTAGGTGTCGTCGGTGACGTCGCCCGCGGCGAAGACGCCGGGAATGTTCGTCGAGGTCGTGCCCGGAACCACCTTGAGGTAGTTGCCTGCCTTCATGTCGATCTGGCCGGCGAAAAGCTCCGTCTGCGGCGCATGTCCGATGGCGACGAAAACGCCATGTGCCGGAATGACGCGCGTTTCGCTCGTCTTGACGTTGACGATCTTCGCGCCGGTGACGCCAAGCGGCTCTTCGGTGCCGACGATCTCGTCGATGGCCGAATCCCAGATCACTTCGATCTTCGGATGCTTGAAGAGGCGCTCCTGCATCACCTTTTCCGCGCGGAAGGAGTTGCGGCGATGGATGACGGTCACCTTGGTCGCGAAATTGGTCAGGAACAGCGCTTCCTCGACGGCCGAGTTACCGCCGCCGACCACGATCACTTCCTTGCCGCGATAGAAGAAGCCGTCGCAAGTGGCACAGGCCGAGACGCCGAAGCCCTGGAACTTCTGTTCGGAGGGAATGCCGAGCCACTTCGCCTGCGCGCCCGTCGCAATGATGACGGCATCGGCCGTGTAGATGGTGCCGCTATCGCC
>DAIEIL010000196.1 GCA_027352645.1 Rhodobiaceae bacterium
AGCTCGACGAAGCTTTCGAGACGGCCATTTTCGAAAAGGCGCGGGCCGAGGAAGCGAACCGGATCAAATCCGATTTCCTCGCCACGATGAGCCACGAAATCCGCACGCCCATGAATGCGATCATGGGGTTCTCCGATCTCATCACACGCATGAGCAAGGAGCCCAAGACGCGCGAATATGGGCAATATATTCACGACGCTTCGGTGGGGCTCCTCACGGTGCTCAACGATGTGCTGATGTTCTCGAAGATCGAGGCCGACAAGATCGAACTCGACGAGCGGCCGACAGAGCTTTCGGCTCTCTTCGAGTCGCTGCTCTATTGGCAGGCCATGGCCCGGGAAAAGAACATCAAGCTCAATGTCGATCACAGTGCATTGCCGCAGGAGTCAGTGCTGTGCGATGAGGGCAAGCTGCGTCAGGTGCTCACGAACCTCATCTCCAATGCGATCAAGTTCACGCCTTCGGGTGGGCAGGTCGATCTGCGCTGCATGGTACTCGCCCGACACAACGACAGCCTGCGCATTCGCTTCGAGGTGGAGGACACGGGGATCGGCTTCACCGACGAGGTGGCCGCGCGCCTCTTCAAGCCTTTCGTGCAAGCGGATGGCGACATCTCCAAGACCTATGGCGGCACGGGGTTGGGGCTTGCCATCAGCGCCAAGCTCGTCAGCCTGATGCGCGGCGATATCGGCGCGCATGCCGTGCCGGACAAGGGTGCGCGCTTCTGGTTCGAGATTCCCCTCGCCTTGACGGTGGTGCCGCTGTCGCGGAGCGCCTGAAGGCGTCAGCGATCGAGCCAGGGGCCGTCGGGAATGGCCGGAACCTCATTCCAGCGTGGCTCGGCGCCTTCTTCAGCACCTATGAAAACCGCCGTCGCGAGCGTGAAGCGGCCGGGCGCGTGTCTTCCTTCGAGAACTGGAAGAAGCGTGCGTGGCCAGATGAGGCTCGACCGGTCGGCTGGAGCGCCGATGCGGGCGCTGCGTACGGCCTTCAGATCGCGAATGCCGGATAGACCCGCGGCACTGCGCAGCAACACGCTTCCTTCACCCGCCAACGGCTCTCCTTCGGGGCCGCTGCGCTCGACTGAAAATCCGCCTTCGCGTGAGATCAGCGGTATCGGTGAGGCGATGCGGTGTATGCGAAGCAACCAGGGCAGATCGGTCGCGATGAGCCAGGTTTCGACGGTGACATCCTTCCATGGCGCCGGGCCGGCTTTTGCCCAGGGGCGCCAGACGGAGTGGATGAAGCCCGGTTCGATTGCCACAACCGTGGCGTCGCGGCGGATCGCGTATTGGTCGGGCCGATCGGCGGGGGCCAGCGCAAGCATGTTGTCCGGCATAACCTCGACGCCCTGTGAGGCGGGATAGCCGATGCTGAAGCCGAAGCGCGAGGAATAGGCGAATTTTCCGTATTTTGCGGGGCTGCCCTGGTGCGCCGGCGCGGTCTGGCCGCCGGATAGCGCGACGGTATGAGCCGCATCCTCGACAAGGATCATGGCTGGATGGCGCTGCGCCGACGCCGCGTGGAGCGACGGCGAGGCCTCGTCGGTGGCCCAGAAGGGATGCGACGCGGGCAGCGCGAGCGGGAGAAAGGCCTTCATCGCCCAATAGGGAGACTGGGGCGAATTATATTCTTCCGCCATGCGCGGGTTCTCATAGGCATAACCGATCGTGAGCGCGCCGCGCGCGTCGGCGATATCGCGACGCGCCCACCAGCGCAGATGGCGCAGATAGACGCCCTTGATCTCGCCCCATGGCAGAGCCGCGACATCGGCAAAGGCAAGCGCGCCCCAGAAGCCGGCAGGCGCGAAGCGGTAGGTCAGACTGCGGCCGAAGGGGAGCGCTGCACCGTCGGCAGCGAACCAGCGGCGATAATCCGGCGCGAAGAGACGCGCGCGCGAGCGCAAGACTTCGGCACGGTCCGCATCGCCGGAGAGCTTCGCATAGATCAGCCCATAGAAATGGAAGGCGAAGGCGATGTAGTGATCGACCTGATTTTTTGGACCGTCGCGATACCAGCCGCCATCGAGATAGAAACTGTCGATGCGGGCGAGCGCGGCATCGACGGCCTGTTGATTATGAGGCGCGTCGACGCATTTCAGGCCAAGATTCACGATGACCCGGAAGAAGAGCCAGTTGTTGTCGACGATTCCGACTTCGTTGATGCGATGGAGCCAGCGCGCGACATTGTGTTTGGCCGCATCCGGCAACGGCGCCCATATGTGTTCCGGCACAAGCGCAAGCGCAAAGCCAATAGCCGCCATTTCGACGAGGCGTTGATCGCAATCGGGGGACGGTCCCCAATACTCGCGATGGGTGGGGTCGCAACCATTGGCGAGACCTTCGCGGATCATCCCCCAATAGGGAAATTCATAGCCGCCTGCCGCCAGCGGCGCGATGCCCCAGAGGGGCCGCGCGAAGCCTTCGAGTTGAGATGCCACCTCGCCGAATACGGCATGAGACGGCGCGAGGCGGACGCGCGCGCGGCCGGGGCTATAGAAGGGCAGTAGCGGTTTGAAGAGATCGAGTGCGGCGCGCGCAACGTCGTCGCGTGTCGCCAAAGGGTTGCCGGCAAGGGGATTCGAGAATGGCGGCGTCATTTTCCGTCTAGCCAGTTGCAGAGTGTCTTTGCATCGCGCCGCAAGGCGTCGGGGTCGTCGCCCGATACAAATTCGAGCAGGGCGAAGCGGGGGCGGCCGTGCGGAGTCGGCATTGCGCTGACGCGGGTGAGCAGAGGGCGCCAGAAATCGGCGCCCTCCGCCAGAGGCTGGCGTTCGCCGGAGGCCTTCCAGTGAAAGACATGGAGATGGGAGAGGTGCGGCGCGAGGGCATCGAGTTCCGCCTCCGCCTCGTCGAGGGCGATGCCGGGTCGCGGTTGCCAATATGTGTGCAGGTTCGGATGCCGCGCGGCGGCGATAAGAGCGAGCGACGCCTCCGCACCATCGTTCAGGGTATGCGGATGAAATTCGAGGGAAAGCGAGATGCCGAGCGTTGCCGCTTTCGCGGCCATGTCATGCAGCGCGTGCGCAGCGGCGTTGCGTGTTTCGAGGCTTGCTTCGGCTGATGAGCATCCCCGCTGGCCCGCCCAGATGCGGATATTGGGAGCGCCGAGCGCCTGAGCGGCTTCGAGCACATCAGCGAAATTCTGCCCTGTGATGTGGCTGCCTGCTTCGACATAGGAGCCGTAGGAGGCGATGGCGAGGCCCGTATCGCGGCAGCGCGCGGCGACGGCGCGTGCGCCCGCGCGATCATGCGGGCGCACATGGATATCGGCGCCCCATTCGATGCCCGCCAGACCGCATTCGGCGGCAAGCGTGATCACGGCTTCCGGCGGAAGGGCGCGGAACGTGATGGAACAGAGGCCGGGCAGAAGCGTGCTCATGCCTGATGCTCCAGTTCCGCCAATGCGACGGCATGCTGCAGAGGCTCGCCGCCTACATAACGCTGAATTTCGTCGAGGATCAGCTCCGTCATGCGTTGCGTTTCGGTGCCGAGCGAGCCGGCGATATGCGGCGTAAGGAATACATTGGCGAGGTCGAACAGCGGTGAATTGGTGGGCAGCACATCGGGCTCGGTGACGTCGATGACGGCATCGATGCGGCCGCTCGATGTTTCCGCGATGAGCGCATCCTGATTGATGAGGGCGCCCCGCGCCGTATTGATGAGCGTCGCGCCGGATTTCATGAGGGCGAGGCGGCGGCTGTCGATCATGCCCGCGGTTTCCGGCAGAAGCGGCGCGTGGAGGCTTACCACGTCGGCACTCGCCATCAGTGCGTCGAGGTCGACGAGCCTTGCGCCGAGCCGCGAGGCTTCCGCGCTTCCGATGAAGGGATCGGCCAGAAGGATCTCGAAGTCGAAGGGCTTCAGGAGCGAGATGACGCGCCGCCCGATGCGCGAAGCGCCGACGATGCCGATGGCCTTGCGATAATTGCCGAGGTCGGGCGCGACCTTGGCCCATGCCGGGGCGTGTCGCGCTTCATGATATGCCGTCCGCAGACGGAATAGTCGCTTGTTGGAGAAAAGGATGGCGGCAAGCGTGTATTCGGCAACGGGTACTGCGTTCGCATCCGCCGCGGAGGTGACGGCAACACCGCGACTCTGGATCGATGGATCAAGAAAGGGCTTCACGGAGCCGGCGAGATGGGCGACGAGGCGGAGATGCGGTGCGGTTGCAAGTTCCTCCGGGCCGAGATGCGGTGCACCCCATCCGGTGACGAGGATTTCTGCCTGGCCGAGCAGGGTGCGGGCCTCAGGCGTGTCGAAAGAGGTCAAAGGGGCGGGGGCGAGCAGGGCAACGAGATCGTCCAGCCGCGCGGATTGCGCATCCGAGAAAGAGTCGGCATGGGCCCTGGGGTCGAAAGCCAGCAATGTCTTAGGCTTGTGAGGCATCACGGGCTCCGGCTGCGGCGCTCAAGACGACGGCCTTTCATTATGCATCGGAAAGCAGGCGGCCTAACTATCTGAATTGTTTAACGATGCCCGATCTTCATGCGGATGAATGCGGCAGGCCGCGACTGAAGATCTCGGATAATTACAATTTGGAAAGTATTGCCCGCTGGCTGCGATTTCGAGACGCGGGCGCACTCATTTACTGCGCCATTATGGACACGGTGCCGGCCATAATGACTGCGCGGCAGGGGCTTTTGGCACAAAGAGCCTTGACTGATTAAGTGATTTAGGTGGAATGAACCTAATGCTAGCTCACATATGAGAATCAAGAATATCGACATGTGATCTAGCTGGTGCGGACAAAGCTCTGCACTGCGGAGGAGACGCAAAATCACATACGCCATCCTTGCCGCGCCGACCAGGCGCGAAGGCAAAGGTGCGCCTCGAGATATGAGCCATTGCAATGCGATGGCCTTGTAAGGGACGCGCGCGTGATGAGGCCGACCTCCCGGAGTAAAGAATTTCAAATCGCCTCTCGTGTGAGGCGGTCAACTGGGGAGAGGTGTAATGAGTAAGATAAAGCGCTTACCGCTTCTGGTCATGGCGGGAGCCATCGGCTGGGCAGGCGCCAGTGCGCCGGCATTTGCCGAGAGCTTCAAGTTCGGCGAGATGGAAATCTCCGTCGACAACACGGTTTCGCTGGGTGTCGGCGTCCGCACGAGCAAGCAGAGCTGCACGAAGATCAGCGCTGAAAACGGTGGTTGCCCGCTCAACCCGAGCGCTCCGGCACCTGCTCACGTTTACAACGACGTCAACCTGGACGACGGCAATGTCAACTTCGGCCAGTGGGACGCCTATTCGGAGCGCGTCAAGTTCGTCAGCGAGGCGCAGGCCAAGTGGCAGAACTACGGCGCCTTTGTTCGCGTAAAGGGCTTCTACGACTATATCGGCGATCAGGTCGCCGGCCAGAGCAGCACCGATTACGGCAAGCGCCCGCTGTCGGACGCCATTCGCGGCAACGACGCGCATAATGCGGCGGCGTGGGATTTCAGCGTTCTCGATGCTTTCGTCTACGGCAATTTCAATGTCGGCAACGATCTTCCGCTCAATCTCCGTCTCGGCAAGCAGGTCGTGAACTGGGGTGAAAGCCTCTTCATTCCCGGCGGCATCAACCAGTTCATGTCGGTTGACCTCGGCGCGCTGCGTACGCCCGGCGCGGAAATCAAGGAAGCGCTGCTTCCGCAGGAAATGCTCTATGGCTCGCTCGGCCTGCCGAACGACATGAGCATCGAGGCATGGGCCGGTTTCCGCTGGCGCCAGACGCAGCTCGATCCCGTCGGTACCTATTTTGGCAACGACATCTTCGGAGCGGGCGGCACCTATCTGAACATCGTCACGGATGGACCTGCACCCGCCTGGGCCCAGCTGCGAGTCAATGAATCGAAGAAGCCCGGCGACTTTGGTCAGTTCGGTCTGAAGTTCGGCTACAATGCCGACTGGCTGAATGACGGAACAGAGCTCGGCCTCTACTACGTCAATTACGATTCTAATCTGCCCTTCCTGGAATATTCGAACGCCATCCCCGGTGCGCTCGTCGCCAGTGTGCCAGCGTATGCGAATGTTTATCAGTATATGGAGCAGAATTACCGCGCGCATTACGCCGAGAACATTCAGGTCTTCGGCGCGAGCTTCTCGACGGTGCTGGCCGACTTCCTCTATGGCACGGCCTTCTCGGGCGAACTGGTCTATCAGCCGAATCTGCCTTTCCAGCTCTCGTCCGGCGAAATGCTGCTCGGCCATTGGGGCACGAACACCGGTGGTGCGATCCCCTATGAATCGACACTGCCTTATGACACGACTCCGGGAGCTTTCCCCGATGGCTTCATCCGCACGGACTCGGTCACCGGCCAGATCGGCACGATCTCGACCTTGCCGACGTCGGATTGGGTGACGAGCCATCTCGACGCGGATCTCGTTATCCTGGTCGCGAACTGGGGCTTCCAGTGGATGCCGGGCATTTCGGACGTCAAGCTCAATGCGCTCGCCGCATCGATGTCTGAATTCGTGACGCCGGCGCTCGCCACGCGGAATCCGTACTTCCAGCTCTATCACCCGGATCGCTTCTCGCATGGCTACAGGCTGAGCGCGAGCGTCCAGTACAACAACGCCTTCGGCACGGCTTTCACGCTGACGCCGAATATCCAGTTCGCGCAGGACTTCGGCACCTCTGCCGGCCCGATCGGACCGGGCTTCCTCGACAACAAGAAGGCGCTGTCGCTTGGTGTGCGTGGAACCTATCAGAGCGCCTGGAGTGCCGGCGTCCAGTGGACGGCGACGCGCGGCAACGCGGTGCAGAATGCGTTCGAAGATCGCGACTTCATGACCTTCGACGTGAGCTACGCGTTCTGAGCGAAAGCTGGGAAAGAGTTCTCCCGCGACACCCTCATCCGCTAACTCGTCGCGGTAGAAAAAGAAGGCCCCGGAAAGAAATTTCCGGGGTCGTTTTTTGCGGAGGGCCGGTGGCGGGGTCGCGAAGCGGCGAGGCCCTGAAGCCGCACCCTGAAAATGGTCTGTCACAGGCCGTCGATGGGAACGCTTCAATGGCGGGTAAATGCCTTGTCTGGCGACGCATGGGCACAAACCGCTGGCCTGTGTGTCTCTGCCTGACCCTCAGTGAGGGGACGATTGAGCGGGAGGGCAAATCGTTGACTGATATCAACGATAGTTCGAAGGTTGTCTCTATGACTGA
>DAIEIL010000003.1 GCA_027352645.1 Rhodobiaceae bacterium
GCCGCGCATGTAGGGATCGACCGACATCCAGATATTCCGGACGAGGACTTCACCTTCGCCGGGTTGTCCGACTTCAGTGGTTGCGAGTTCGAAATCCGAAGGCTTGGGCGCGCCGACGGGGCGCGACTTCAGACGGATTTCCTTCGAGACGAGGTTGGACATGTTTCTCTCCCAGAATTGTTGTTCCGGGGAGTAAACACGCTTTCCGTGACATCAGGAAGCCCGCAACGGCGAACAAGCCCTGTTCAGGATTTCCAGCCACCGCCCAGAGCAACGAACAGGTTGACGGCCGCCGTGTACTGGTTGAGCCGCGCCTGCGCCTCGCTGTCGCGTGCGGTGA
Organism: Rhodobiaceae bacterium; assembly: GCA_027352645.1. Taxonomy (GTDB): domain Bacteria; phylum Pseudomonadota; class Alphaproteobacteria; order Parvibaculales; family Parvibaculaceae; genus Parvibaculum. The sequence continues at coordinate 341 of DAIEIL010000003.1, forward strand.
GCCAGGCCCGCTGCGCTTCGAGCACCGAGAGGAAGTCGCTCGCGCCTGCCTTGTAGCTCGCTTGCGAGAGATCGTAGGAGCGGCGGGCCTCGATGGCGGCGACGGCAAGCGAGGACTGGCGACGGCTATAGGCATCGGAATTGGTGAGCGCGTCCTCGACTTCGCCGAAAGCCGTCAGCACGGTCTTGCGATAGGTCGCGGCGAGTTCGGCGTCGCGGGCCTTGGCGGTCTGCAGATTACCTTCGAGTTCCCCACCGGAGAAAATGGGCGCGAGGATCGAGGCTGCGAGCGACGTGCCGTTGGCCGTGCCGACGCCTGCGAGCCAGTCGACGGTCTTGCCCGCCGACAGGTCGATGGTCGGGAAGAAAGCAGCACGGGCCGCGCCGATATCGGCATTTGCGGACTGAAGGTTTGCTTCGGCCTCGCGAATGTCGGGGCGGCGTTCGAGAAGCGCCGAGGGCTGACCGACGGCGACCGCGGGAAGCGCGACGGAGGCGGCGCTCGCCGTCTTCACGTCGAAGCCTTCAGGCGCCTTGCCGAGCAGGATCGCCAGCGCGTGGAGATTGGAGCCAAGCTCCGCTTCGAGGGAGGGGATACCCGCCTCGATCGTCGCGAGCGCGGTACGCTGCTGCGAGACGTCGAGCGCGGAGGCGGTGCCGTATTTGAAACGCGCCTCGACGAGCGTCAGCGTTTCACGGGCGGCGGCAAGTGAATCGCGCGAGATGGCGAGGCGGTCCTTGAGATTGAGGACGTTGAAATAGGTCGTCGCGACCGAGGACTGCACGACGAGAATCGCGGCCTCCCTGGCGTAGACGCTGGAACGCAAGGTCGCCTCGGCGGATTCGCTCTGGGCGCGATAAAGACCCCAGAGGTCGAGCGCGTAGCTGACCTTGAGGGTTCCGCTTGCGCTGCGCGTCGAGCCCGATGTGTCGCTCGAGGTTGTGCGGGATGCGCTCCCGCTCGCGTCAACGGTGGGGAACAGAGACGAATTGGTGCTGCGGAGCTGGCCTTCGGCCTGCTCGACGCGGTGAAGCGCCGCTATAATGTCGAGGTTTTCCTTCAGCGCCTCGCTCATCAGAGTTTGAAGTTCTGGATCGCTGAAGGAGGACCACCAGCTGGAGGAAACCTCGACTGCGCCGGCTTTCGCCGCAGGTCCGGTGAACGCGGAGGGCGTGGCCACGGCCGGGCGCTCGTAATCAGGCACCATTGAGCAGGCGCCGAGGGCGGATGACAGCATCAGGAGCGCGGTGAATGTGGCGAGGGGGCGCCGGGCGGTCAGCATTCGGGAAGTCCTTATTCAGACGAGAGCGCGACCACGGGGTCGAGGCTCGCGGCTTTGCGTGCGGGTAAATAGCCAAATAGGAGGCCGGTGGCGAAGGCGCAAGAGAAGGCGAGCAATGGCGGCGTGATCGAATAGACAACGGAAACGCCGAATGCCTCGCAGAGCATGGCCGTGCCGAGGCCGCCAAGCACCCCGATGATGCCGCCGACGCCGCAGACGACGAGGGCCTCGGTGTTGAATTGCAGCATGATGTCGAGCTGGCGCGCGCCCGTCGCCATGCGTATGCCGATCTCCCGCGTTCGTTCCGTGACGCTGACGAGCATGATGTTCATGACGCCGATGCCGCCGACGATGAGCGAAATCGCGGCGACCGAGCCGAGCAGGATTGTCAGCGTATTCTGCGTGGCTTCCGCCGTTTCGAGGATCGACGCCGTATTGCGTACCTGAAAGTCCTGCGTCTTGTGCCGTGCCGTCAGCAGCGTGGTAATCTTCGCTTCGGTTTCGTCGATGGCAGCGGCGTCCTGCGCCTTCACCGAAATGGTGCTTACATAGCGCTTGCCGAAAAGGCGCATATAACCGGTGGAAAGCGGCACAAAAGCGACGTCGTCCTGATCGCTGCCGAAGCTCGATGCGCCTTTCGCTTCCATGGTGCCGACAATCTCGAAGGGCACGTTCTGCACGAGAATATATTTGCCGATCGGGCTGCCGCCGTCGGGGAAGAGATTTTTGACGATGGTCTGGCCGACGACAATGACCGGCGCGTAACCGTCGAGATCGCTCTTTGTGAAGAAGCCTCCGCTCGCGATATTCCAGTTGCGGACGAGCGGATAGGCGGGCCAGGTGCCGGTCACCTGTGTGCGGTAGTCGATATTGCCATAGCGGACGGTGACGGCGGTAGAGCGCTCAGGGGCAGCCGCCTCGACATTGGGGAGCGCGGTGATTGCCGACGCGTCGTCGGGGATGAGCGTTGCTATGTCGCCTGTGGGCCGCATGCCCGGCGCGCCGGGGCGGATCATCAGCAGGTTCGTTCCCATGGCCGAGATGCGATCAAGCACATCCTGCTTCGAGCCATTGCCGATGGCGAGCATGGCGACCACCGCGCCGACGCCGATGACGACGCCGAGCAGTGTGAGTGCGGTGCGGAATATATTGGTACGGAGAGAGCGAAGCGCCATCTTGATCGCCTCGCCGAGATCGCCGCGCAGGAATGTCGTCGCCGCGCCCGGATGCTCCGCCGGTTCATCGAGCTTCAGCGTAACGGCCCGCGAGGGTTCGCGTTCCGTGTCCTCGATCACCCGCCCGTCGGACAGGCGAATGAGGCGGCGGGCATGGGCGGCCACGCTTGCGTCATGGGTGATGAGGATGACGGTCTTGCCTTCGGCATTGAGCGCGGCGAGCAGCGCCAGAACCTCGACGCCGCTTTGCGAGTCGAGCGCGCCGGTAGGATCGTCGGCGAGGACGACGTCGGGATCGTTCATCAGCGCGCGGGCGATGGAGACGCGCTGCTGCTGGCCGCCTGAAAGCTCGTTCGGACGGTGGGCGGCGCGGTCGCCGATGCCGAGCCGCGCGAGCAGGGACTTGGCCCGGCTGACGCGCGCGCCATGCGCCACGCCCGCATAGATCGAGGGAAGCTCGACATTTTCCGTCGCCGTCATCGCGGGGAGCAGATTGTAGCGCTGAAAGACAAAGCCGAATGTGTCGCGGCGCAGCGTCGCCATGTCGTCCGACGAGAGCGTCGCAACATCGACGCCATTGACGAGATAGGTGCCGCTCGACGGCCGGTCGAGACAGCCGAGAATATTCATCAGCGTCGACTTGCCGGAGCCGGATTGCCCCATGATGGCGACGAACTCGCCCCTGCGGATCGTCAGCGACACATCGTCGAGGGCGCGGACTTCCGTTTCGCCCGTCTGGTAGGTCCTGCTGACGTTGCGAATATCGACCAGTGCGGGCGCGGAGCCTTGCGTCATAGCGTGGGCGTCCTGCCGCCGCCGCCGGAACTCGCCTTCTTTGCGCCGGTCGCGCTTTCAGTGCCGGTGACGACAATGTCGCCTTCTTCGAGACCGGAGACGACTTCCGCCGTGATGCGGTTCATCAGGCCGATCTTCACGTCGCGAGGCGTGGGCCTTCCGCCATCCATCACCATCACGCGATAGGCGCCTGCCTCGCCACTCTTCGCGGGCCTGAGCGCCGCAACAGGAACGATGGGAACATTCTTCGCTTCGCCGAGCAGGAAGAAGACCTGCGCGGTCATGCTCGTCATCAGCGCGTGATCGGCGTTCGCGACGTCGATGAGCGCGTTATAGAGAATGACGTCATTCACCGTTTCAGGCGTCGGCAGGATCTGGCGAACGGTGGAGCGCCATTTGCGATCGGGCATGCCGAGCGTGGTGAAATAAACGGGCATGCCGACCTTGAGCTTGCCGACGTCGGCTTCCGCGACCTGCGCCTTCACCGTCATGGTGGAGAGATCGGCGATCTGGAGGATTGTCGGCGCGGTCTGCCTGTTGTTCAGCGTCTGACCTTGCAGCGTCGTCTGCGAGGTCACGGTGCCGCTCATGGGCGCGTAGATTTTGGTGTAACTCAGATTGGCTTCGTCGCCCTGAAGCGTCGAGTTCGCCTGATCGAGCTGCGCTTTCAGCGAGTCGAGCGAGGCCTGATCCTGCTTGACCGTTGCGGCGCTTGTGTCGGCCGCGTCCTTGCTGATGGCGTTGATTTTCAGCAGGCCCTGATTGCGGCGGTTCTGGATGCTGGAGAGCGCGAGCTGCGCTTCCTGCCGTTTGATCTGCGCTTCGAGGTCGCGGACCTTCGCCTTGTCGGCGGCCACAGTGGATTCATAGACGGTGGGGTCGATCTCGGCGAGAAGGTCGCCTTTGTTCACGTGGTCGCCGATCTGGACATGAACGATCTTCAATTCGCCGGACGCCTGCGCGCCGACATCGACATAGTCCTTGGGCTGCAGTGAACCAAGGGCGGTGACGGTCTGCTCTATGTCGCCGCGGGTGACGGCTTCCGTCTTGAATCGCGTCGCGCCGTTTTCGACCGAGCGGGCATACCAGACAAGCGCCGCCACGATGAGGATGAATAGCGCAGCGAGAACCCATTGCGTCCGTGGGGTCAAATCGCGCCATATGCCGGGCAGGGCGGCAAGCCGCTGCCTTGGTCTTTCGAAATTCATGTGGTCGCATTCCGTCCGGGGAAACTCGACAGGTTATAAGTCGTTCAACGTGACAGGCGCATTTCTCCGTCGAGTGGTTCACATCAAAAAGAAGCGGCGGAGGGGACCCCTCCGCCGCTTTTCGGTCAGCTCACCCTCACCATGCGCTTGCCGATATTCTCGCCGGCGAGGAGGCCGATAAGCGCTGCGGGTGTATTTTCAAGGCCGGTCAAAATATCTTCACGCACCTTGATCTTGCCTTGCGCAACCCATGACTGGAGGTCGGCCATTGCCTGTTCGCGCTTGTCGTTGAAGTCCGTCAGGATGAAGCCCTGCATGGTGAGGCGCTTCACGACGATAAGGCCGGGAATGCCGCGCGGCCCGTGCGCGGGCGGAGCACCGTCATATTGGGAAACGGCGCCGCAGCAGGCGATGCGTCCGTAAAGGTTCATGTTGAAGAGGCAGGCTTCGAGAATGTCGCCGCCCACATTGTCGAAATAGACGTCGATGCCCTTGGGCGCGGCGGCGCGGAGCGCCTTGCCGACGGCTTCCGTCTTGTAGTTGATGGCGTGGTCGAAGCCGAGTTCGTTCTTCAGTAGCGCGCATTTGTCGTCGCCGCCGGCGATGCCGATGACGGTGCAGCCCTTGAGCTTCGCGATCTGGCCCACGATGGAGCCGACAGACCCGGCCGCAGCCGACACGACCACCGTATCGCCTGCCTTGGGCTTACCCACGTCGAGGAGCCCGTGATAGGCGGTGAGGCCCGCAATGCCATAGACGCTGAGGAGATGACTCAGCGGTTCGATGGCGGGAACCTTCTCGGCGGTGTTGGCGGGAATCGCGGCATATTCCTGCCAGCCCGTATCGGCGAAGACGAGGTCGCCGGTCGAAAAGCCGGGAGCCTTCGACTCGATCACTTCCGAGATGGAGCCGCCCGCCATGACGGTGCCCGACTCGACCGCCGAGCGGTAGGTCGCGCCCTGCATCCAGGCGCGGTTCGCGGCGTCGAGCGAGATGAGTTTCACCCGGACGAGCAGTTCGCCCTCCTTCGGGCTCGGAATCTTGCCCTCCGTCAGGCTGAAATTCTGCGGGGCAAGCTTGCCTCTAGGCGTCTCGACCAGAAGTATCTGGCGGTTGGTACCCGTTGCCATTCGTCCTCCCAAGGCCCGTTCAGGGCGCGTTAAATGTCGATGGGCGAGCTTACCGGCATTGCGGGAAAGCCGCACCTGTCCAGAGGCCTGGCGCCCGCCTATTGTTCGGCGGGGCCGCAAGGGCTAGAAACGCCTGTCAAGACACGGATTCACGGGACTTATGACCGACAAGCTCCGCATAGCGCTCGCCCAGCTCAATCCCATTGTGGGCGATATTGCCGGGAACCTCGAAAAGGCTGTCGAAGCGCGCCGCACGGCTGCGCTCAAGGACGCCGATCTCGTCATGTTCCCGGAACTCTTCCTTGTGGGCTATCCGCCGGAGGACCTGGTCCTGAAGCCGGCTTTCCAGCGGGCGGCCATGGCCGCAGTCGCGGAGCTGGCCTTGCAGACGGCTGATGGCGGCCCGGCGGTGCTGATCGGCGCGCCCTGGGTGGATGACGGCAAGCTCTACAATGCCTTCCTGCTGCTCGATCATGGCGAGATCCGGGGGCATAGCTTCAAGGTCGATCTGCCGAATTACGGCCCCTTCGACGAAAAGCGCGTTTTCACGCCGGGGCCTGCGCCGGGGCCGCTTTCGGTGCGCGGCGTGCGCATCGGCGTTCCGATCTGCGAGGACATCTGGACGCCGGACGTCGTCGAATGCGTTTCCGAGACCGGCGGCGAAATCCTGCTCGTCCCCAACGGTTCGCCCTACTGGGCCGACAAGGTGGATGAGCGGCAGAACATCGTCGTCTCGCGCATTCGCGAAAGCGGGCTCCCGCTGGTCTACCTCAACCAGATCGGCGGTCAGGACGAGCTCGTCTTCGACGGCGGTTCCTTCGTCGTCAATGCGGATTACTCAGTCGCGGTACAGATGCCCGCCTGGGAAGAAGCCATCGCCATCACCGACTGGACGCGCACCGATCTCGGCTGGGTCTGCGCGCCCGGCGAAAGGGTGCTGGTCGAGGAGGATCTCGAGTCCGTTTATCTCGCGGTCGTGCAGGGGCTTCGCGACTATGTGCGCAAGAACCGCTTTCCGGGCGTCGTACTCGGCCTTTCGGGCGGTATCGACTCCGCGCTTGTCGCCGCTGTAGCGGTGGATGCGCTGGGCGCCGACAAGGTTCACTGCGTCATGCTGCCTTACCGATACACGTCGGATGAGAGCATCAAGGACGCGGCAGAATGCGCGAAGCTGCTTGGCGTGCGTTACGACGTCGTGCCGATCGAAGGGCCGGTCGCGGGCTTCACCGATGCATTGGGACCGCTTTTCGAGGGCACGCAGTCGGGCATCACCGAAGAAAATCTTCAGTCGCGCTCGCGCGGCGTGATCCTGATGGCGATTTCGAACAAGTTCGGTTCGATGCTGCTGACGACCGGCAACAAGTCGGAAGTGTCGGTCGGTTATGCCACGCTTTATGGCGACATGAATGGCGGCTTCAATCCGATCAAGGATCTTTACAAGATGAAGGTCTTTGCGTTGTCGCGCTGGCGCAATGATCACAGGCCGAAGAATTGCCTCGGGCCCACAGGCCGCGTGATCCCCGAGAACATCATCACGCGTCCGCCGTCCGCCGAACTTCGCCCGGACCAGAAGGACGAGGACTCGTTGCCGCCCTATGAGGTTCTCGACGCGGTTCTCGAATGTCTGGTCGAGAAGGAAATGGCGATCCGCGACATCGTTGCGCTGGGTTATGACCGCGCAGTTGTGAAGCGGGTGGAGCATCTGCTCTATATTTCCGAGTACAAGCGCCGTCAGGCGGCGCCCGGCGTCAAGATCACGCAGCGCAATTTCGGCCGCGATCGCCGCTATCCGATCGTCAACGGTTTCCGCGATGCGGATTGAACGAGCGTAACCATGACCGTCATCGCCCGCTTTGCGCCCAGCCCGACCGGCAAGCTTCATGTCGGCAATATCCGCGCGGCGCTGTTCAGCTGGCTCTATGCGAAGAAGGCGGGCGGAAAATATCTGCTGCGTCTCGACGATACGGACACGGAACGGTCGACGGAAGAATTTGCCAAGGGGATCGAGACCGATCTCGAATGGCTTGGCTTGAAGCACGATATTTTTGCGAGGCAGTCTGACCGGATCGCCGAATATGAGTCTGCAGCGGCGGCCTTGAAGGAAGCGGGACGCCTTTACCCCTGCTACGAAACCGGGGCGGAACTCGAACGCAAGCGCAAGCTTCAGCTCTCACAGAAGAAGCCGCCGGTCTATGACCGCGCCGCGCTGAAGCTGACCGATGACGAGAAGCGCGCGCTCGAAGCGGAGGGGCGCCGCCCGCATTGGCGTTTCAAGCTCGACAGCGAGAAGACGGGCTTTGACGATCTCGTTCAGGGGCATGTGGCGGTCGACGCGGCCTCGTTGTCGGACCCGGTGCTGGTGCGCGAGGACGGCAGTTTCCTCTACACGCTGCCGAGTGTCGTCGACGATATCGAGTTCCGGGTCACCCATGTCGTTCGCGGCGCCGACCACATCACGAATACCGGCGTGCAGATTCAGATCGCCCGCGCGCTGGGCGCCGAGCAGCCGGTCTATGCGCATTTCTCGCTTCTGCAGGGCCCCGAGGGGCGGCCGCTTTCAAAGCGCGAAGATGCCGCCTTTTCGATAGAGGCGCTGCGCGAAGCGGGTTACGAGCCCATGGCAATCAATTCGCTGCTCGCGCGGCTGGGCACTTCGGACGCGCATGAGGCGCTGTTGTCGCTCGATGAGCTTGCTGCGGGTTTCGACATCTCGCATCTCGGCCGCGCCGACATCCGCTTCGAGCCCGCCGAACTCGACAGGATGAATGCGTCGATCCTGCACCTCACGCCATACGAGGCGGCACGGGCGCGTCTTGCCGATGCCGGCTGCGATCTCGGCCCCGCCTTCTGGGATGCGGTGAAGCCGAACCTCGCGCGGTTTGCAGATGTGGCGGAGTGGGCGCGGGTCGTCCGGGGGCCGATCACGCCGGTGATCGAGGATGCGGACTTTGCCGCGGAAGCCGCCGCCGAACTTCCGGCCGAGCCTTGGGATATCGCGACATGGGGCCTCTGGACCGAGGCGGTGAAGGGGAAGACCGGCCGCAAAGGCAAGGCACTCTTCATGCCGCTCAGGCTCGCGCTTACAGGGCTCGACCATGGACCGGAGCTCAAAAATCTGCTACCTCTCATCGGGCGCGAGAGGGCGGAAGCCCGACTTCGCGGCGTAAGTCACTGATAAGGCTTATGTTTTCGTAACGGCGAGACGATGGCACCGAACATGGCGATGAAACGCCCGGCCATTATTGGGATTCTCATTATTCGCGGCTGACAACAGTCTGCCGCCGCCGTACAAGCTCGCTTAAATTCCATGTGAGATAACGGGTCCGGTCGCGGCAGGGTGATGCTGTGCGCGTCATACGGAATATGACCATGAGCAGAGAACGCCTCTATCTCTTCGACACGACGCTCCGCGACGGAGCGCAGACGCAGGGCGTCGACTTCAACGTCGAAGACAAGCGGCTCATTGCGGGCCTGCTGGATGAGTTGGGCGTCGATTACATTGAAGGCGGCTATCCCGGCGCCAATCCCACCGACACGAGCTTTTTCAGCGAGCGGCCGGCGCTGAAGCGCGCGAAGTTCACGGCTTTCGGCATGACGAAGCGCGCAGGGCGCAGTGCCTCGAATGATCCGGGGCTCGCCGCGATCCTCGATGCGGATACGGACGCCGTCTGCCTCGTTGCCAAGAGCTGGGACTTCCAGGTGAGGGTCGCGCTCGGCATCACCAATGAGGAAAACCTGGAGTCGATCGCGGATAGCGTGAAGGCCATCGCCGCCAAGGGCCGCGAGCCGATGATCGACTGCGAGCATTTCTTCGACGGGTACAAGGCGAACCGCGCCTATGCGCTCTCCTGCATCGGGACGGCGCTGGACGCGGGCGCGCGCTGGGCGGTGCTTTGCGACACCAATGGCGGCACGCTGCCGGACGAGGTCGAGCGCATTGTCGGCGAGGTGATCGCTTCCGGCGTCTCCGGCGACCGGCTCGGCATCCATGCGCATAACGACACGGAGAATGCGGTCGCGAATTCGCTCGCCGCGATCCGCGCAGGCGTGCGTCAGGTGCAGGGAACGCTCAACGGGCTGGGCGAGCGTTGCGGGAACGCGAACATCGTTTCGCTGATCCCGACGCTGCTTCTGAAGAAGGAATATGCAGATCGCTTCGAGATCGCCGTCAGCCTCGAAAGGCTGAAGACGCTGACGCATGTTTCGCGCACGCTGGACGAAATCCTCAACCGCGCGCCGAACCGCTATGCGCCTTATGTCGGCGAGAACGCCTTTGCTTCCAAGGCGGGCATCCATGTCTCGGCGATCCTGAAAGATCCCGCGACCTATGAGCATGTGCCGCCGGAAAGCGTCGGCAACCAGCGCAAGATCGCCGTTTCCGATCAGGCGGGCCGTTCGAACATCCTTGCCGCGCTTGAAGAGGCCGGCATCAAGATCGATCCGAAGGATTCCCGCGTACAGCGGCTTCTCGACGAGGTGAAGGAGCGCGAGTTCCTCGGCTATTCCTATGATGGCGCGGGCGCCTCATTCGAACTTCTCGCGCGGCGTCTTCTGGGCGAAGTGCCGGAATATTTCGTGATCGAATCCTTCCGGGTGCTGGTTGAACGCCGCTACAACGCGGTGGGCGAATTCGTCACGGTTTCGGAAGCGACCGTGAAAGTGAATGTGGACGGCGATGTGCTGATTTCTGTGGGCGAGGGCAACGGCCCCGTCAACGCGCTCGATCAGGCGCTGCGCAAGGATCTCGGCAAATATTCGCCCTATATCGAAGACCTGCGTCTTGCGGACTTCAAGGTCCGTATCCTGACGAGCGGCACCGAAGCCATCACTCGCGTCATGATCGAAAGCGCGGACGATATGGGCAACCGATGGTTCACCGTCGGCGTCTCGCCCAACATCGTCGACGCCTCGTTCCAGGCGCTTGTCGATTCCATCACCTACAAGCTGCTGCGCGACGGCGCGCCCGCGCCCGTCAAACCGGCCAAAAAGATGGAAGTGCGAGTCTAGTTTTCCGCAGAGCGCAACCTCGCCCGCGCTCCGGCCGGAGCGTCTGGGCGAGGAGGCGAAACAAGGCTCTGCATCATGACGACGACACAAAACGAAACCCTGACACGCGAGGCCTACCTCGGCGGCCTTGCTGCCGGCGCCGGATATATGTTCTGGGGCCTTTCGGTCATTTTCTACCGGCAGCTCGCGCATGTCGTGCCCTTCGAAATTCTGGCGCACCGCACGCTCTGGAGCATTCTGCTCATCGCGGCGCTGATCTTCGGGCTGGGGCGCGGGGTGCATCTTGGCGCGTTGCTGCGCGACCGCAGGAAGCTTGCGACGCTTGCCTCGTCGGCGATGCTCCTCGCGATGAATTGGGGCATTTTCATCTGGGCCATCAATTCCGGCCGCATTCTCGAAACGAGCCTCGGCTATTTCATCAATCCGCTGGTGAGCGTTCTCCTCGGCGTTGCTCTCCTTGGTGAGAGGCTGTCGCGTCCGCAAATCTCCGCCGTTGCGCTCGCAGGGGCGGCGGTCGCGTGGTTCACTTTCTCGCTCGGGTTTCTGCCGTGGATCGCGCTGCTGCTGGCGGCGAGTTTTGCCGCCTATGGCTATTTGCGGAAGATCACGCGGGTCGACGCTCTGTCGGGGCTTCTCATCGAGGTCGTGGTGATGTCGCCCTTCGCGATTGCCTATCTCGCCTATGCCTCGGCGCATGGCGGAACGGGCTTTGCGAAGGACGGTTGGCTCACCGATGTGTTGCTCGTTGCGACGGGACCGATGACGACGCTGCCGCTTGTGCTTTTCACCTATGGCGCGCAGCGCGTTCGGCTGACGACGCTTGGGCTCCTGCAATATCTGGTGCCGACCATGTCCTTCGTGATCGCCATCTGGGTCTATGGCGAGCCGCTGGGACATGGCCAGATGGTGACCTTCGGCCTCATCTGGATCGGACTTGCGATCTTCACGATGGACGCGTGGCGGAAGGAGCGGGAGCTTCGCCGCGCC
>DAIEIL010000011.1 GCA_027352645.1 Rhodobiaceae bacterium
TAGTCAGCCGTTTTTGGGCTTTTCTTCGGCTCCGAGCGCATCGGCAAGGCGCATCTTCGCGCTGCCGGGCTTCAGGGGCTTCTGCTGGCTTTCATGCGGCGACCAGCCGGTCATGAAGACGATCTCGAAGGTTGCCGTTACCCGCCCGTCGGGCAATCCGAACTTTTCCTGATAGATCTCCGCCGCGCGCAGCAGCGTTCCGCGCCGGAGCGGCGTGCGCCGCCGCTCGATCAGTGCGTTCGTTTCGCCCATGCCGCGCAACTCTGCCATGAGCTTCAGCGCGTTCGCATAGCGCACGGTGATGCGATCGGCATCGACCACGGGAAGCGCGAAGCCCGCGCGCTGGAGGAGCGAGCCCATGTCGCGCAGCTCCACGAATGGCGAAACGCGCGGTGACAATCCGCCTTCGAGTTCGATCTCCGCTTCGGTCAACGACTGGCGGAGCTCGGTCAGCGTGTCGCCGCCGAAGACAGCGCCAAGGAAAAGCCCGTCAGGCACAAGCGCGCGGCGAATCTGGATCAGCGCGCCCGGAAGATCGTTGGTCCAGTGAAGCGACAGCGCGCTGGCGATGAGATCGAAGCTGCCGTCGCGAAAGGGAAGGCGTTCTTCGTCGGCTGCAAGCCGCAGGCCCTTGCCTCGCGCAATCATCGCGGGGGAGAGATCGGTCGCCACCACGGTTCCGATTTTTCCCGCCGGAAGTTCGGCATGGACGAGCGCGCCGAGATGGCTGCCGAGGTCGAGCGCAAGCGGGAAGTTGCGGTTGACCGCCATGAGCCGGTCGCCGAATTCCTCGACGACGCGGCGAACGAGGAAGTCGTGATCAGCGAATCCGGCCGTGGCCCTTGCGCGGCGTCGCGCATGCAAATTGCGGTCGAAAACGAGCATGGTGGAGGCCTGTTGCATGGCGCGCATCATGGTGATCGTGGGGCCTGCCTGCAAGCGCGGGCTTTGCCCGGAAGCTTCGGAGGGCTAGGTTTCGCATATGGACGGGGGCATTGACGAAACACCGGGCTTCGCGGAGCGGGGCAGAGGCTGGGCGCGGGCGGCAGTCGGGTTTGGGCGCCGGCTTGCCGACATAGCCTTGCCGCCGCTCTGTCTCTCCTGCGGTCAGGGGGTCGAGGCGCATGGAGCCCTGTGCGGCACCTGTTGGACGGCCATGGCCTTCATCGAAGCGCCTTTTTGCCCCGTGAGCGGCGTTCCATTTCCCTTCGACCCCGGCCCAGGCATTGTCAGCGCTGCGGCGCTCGCCTCGCCGCCACCCTATGCACGGGCCCGCGCGGTCATGCGCTATTCGGACGAGAGCGCGAGGCTCGTCCACCGCTTCAAATATTCCGACCGCATGGAGGCGGCGCCCGCCTTTGCCCGCTGGATGGCGCGGGCGGGGGCGGAGCTGCTGGAGGGCGCCGATTTCATCGCGCCGGTGCCGCTTCACAGGCGGCGGCTATTCTCGCGGCGCTTCAACCAGTCGGCGGAACTGGCGCGGCGCATTTCGCACCTCTCCGCCGTCGCCTTCGTGCCCGATCTCCTGGAGAGGGTGCGGGCGACGCGGCCGCAAGTGGGGCTTTCCGGCGCGGCCCGGCGACGCAATGTGGCGGGCGCCTTCAGGCTCCGGGCGCGCGCGCGCGAACTGGTGAAGGGCCGGATCGTCGTGATCGTGGACGATGTGATCACGACCGGCGCGACCGTCGAGGCCTGCGCCCGGGTGCTGAAGGCCGCCGGCACGCGCGAGGTCCGGGTTCTCTGTCTGGCCCGGGTTGTTCCCGGCGAGGGAGCAACTATATGATATATAAACCTGTTTTCTGAGGAGTGCCGCCCATGGCGGAAGTGACGATCTACACCACGATGACCTGTCCCTATTGCATGCGGGCCAAGGCCTTGCTCGGCAAGAAGGGCGTGAAGTTCAACGAGATTGATGTGAGCATGGACGCCGCGAAGCGCGACGAGATGACCGCCCGCGCCAATGGACGTTACACCGTGCCGCAAATCTTCATCGGCGGAACGCATGTCGGCGGCTGCGACGATCTCTATGCCCTCGAAGGCCAGGGCAAGCTCGATCCGCTGCTCGCGGCCTGAAGCAAAACATGACCGGCCCCCGCTCACCCTCCTTCATCGCCGCCTGCGTGCAGTTGCGCGCGGGGCGCGATGTCGCGGCGAATACGGAAGCCGCCGTGTCGCTCGTCGCTCGTGCGGCGAATGAGGGCGCGGGCTTCGTGCTGACGCCGGAGAACACCTCGATCATGGAAGCCGAACGCGGCCTTCTCTTCGAGAAGACGTGGGCTGAGGAAGATGACGCGGCGCTCGCCGCGCTTCGCGCCGTCGCCCGCGAAAAGAAAATCTGGCTGTCCATCGGTTCGCTGCCAATCAAGGTTGGCGACGCGAAGCTCGCCAATCGCTCTTTTCTCGTTGCGCCCGATGGCGCCATCGCCGCGCGCTACGACAAGATCCACATGTTCGACGTTGATCTGGCGGGTGGCGAATCCTATCGCGAGTCGCGGAATTTCGACGCGGGGACCGAAGCGGTGACTGCCGATCTGCCCTGGGGGCGGGTCGGGCTCACGATTTGTTACGACCTTCGCTTTCCCTATCTCTATCGCGCGCTGGCCCATGCGGGCGCGCGTTTCCTCACCGTGCCCGCGGCCTTCACGCGGCAGACGGGCGAGGCGCATTGGCATATTCTGCTCCGCGCCCGCGCGATCGAGAACGGTGCCTTCGTCTTCGCCGCGGCGCAGGGCGGCCGGCACGAGAACGGCCGCGAAACCTTCGGGCACAGTCTCATCGTCGCACCCTGGGGCGAGGTGCTTGCCGAGGGCGGCACGGAGCCCGGCATCTTCATGGCCGAGATCGATCCGGCAAAGATCGACGAAGCACGTGGCCGCGTGCCGAGCCTTCTCCACGACAAGGATTTCGAGGTGCCCAGGGCTTCGCTTGCGACCGTGAAGGAAGCGTCATGATTCGCTACGCGCTTCTCTGCAAGAAAGACCACGAATTCGACGGCTGGTTCCGTTCGTCATCCGCTTTTGACGAACAGGTCAAGGCCGGAGAGGTCACGTGTCCGGTCTGCGGCAGCGCCGATGTGCGCAAGGGCCTGATGGCGCCGAGCCTTGCCGGCACGAAGAAGAGCGACAGCATCGACGCGACGCAGGTTGCGCAGAAAATGATCGCCATGATGACGGCGCTCAGGAAACACGTCGAAGAGAATTGCGATTATGTCGGCGACCAGTTCGCCGAGACCGCGCGCCGCATTCACTATGGCGAGGAAGAGCATCGCGAGATCTATGGCGAGGCGACGCTCGACGAGGCACGCGAACTGATCGAGGAAGGCGTCGAAGTCGCGCCACTGCCGGTCGTGCCGCCGAGGCAGGCGAACTGATTGGGCTTAGCGTTTGGATGCGCTGTGGTTGCCTGATTCAATCGCGGTTATACGATCTTGGTCAACTTTTGCTCCAGCTTTATCGCCCATCTTCGACCTGAGGCTGGAACGATTTCGGAGACATATACTTGGATTAAATCTGATCGCGGCGTCGTAGTCCGCCAGAGCAAGACTATTCTTGTCAGCGTCTTCGAAGGTCTGACCGCGCTCACAATATGCGTACCCAAACTTTGGATCTGCGCGAAGTGCTTCATTGAAATCATTCATCGCGAGGTCGATCTGCCCCAGCTTGCGATGCAGGGTTCCACGCTTTGTGATGGCTAACGTATAGTTGACGGGCAGTCTTGCGCGAATGACGACATCAAAGTCCGAAATGGCCGCTTCATAGCGCTCAAGTGCCTCATTCGTCGTGCCTCGCATGAAGCTGATGATTGGATCGCCGGGTACTAGACGCAGCCCGGCGTCGAAATCCGCAATGGCTTTTTTGTGTAGACCGAGAATGTAGAACGTCAAGCCGCGCCCATAAAGCGCAGCTATAAAATCTGGTTTCAGACGCAACGCCTCATCAAAATCCGCTAACGCGAGCGCATAGCTTTTTTTGTCTCCATAGGACCGCTCCCTATAGGCCGAACCACGTATAAAATAGGCTTTCGACAGTTCGCCGGGCGATGTGTTTGGATTTTCGATGACTGAGCCGCATTGAGCGATCGTATCTTCAGGCGCCTGATCGTTTTTTAGAGCGCATGCGGCATCTGCTGCCAACGAATGGCCGGTGGCCAGCACTCCAAACAGAAGAGAGATAGCGATGAAGATTGCCAGAAGGCGGCACACTCCCGTCACTTGTCCGTTCATCGGGGCTCTTCTCCATTCCCTTTAAGAGGGTTCGATCACCCCCCTCGGAGAGGTGTTCGGCGTCAAAGGAAATTGAGCTATATCGTATACTGTCTTATGCCACCCCGAACACCGTCTTCAAATATGGATTGAGGAACTTGCCCTCTGGATCGAGCGCCGCCCGCACGGCCAGAAAATCCTTCCACTTCGGATAGAGCATTTCGAAATCCTTCGCCGTCAGCGTGTTGAGCTTGCCCCAATGCGGGCGGCCTTCATGCTTGCGGTAAATCGGTTCGATCGCCGCGAAGTAGGGATGATAATCCCATTCGTGGAACTGGTGGACCGCGATCGAGCAGGTCTTGCGCTGATAGAAGGGGCTCAACCAGATGTCGTCCGGCGCGGTGGTGCGGAACTCGATCGGGAAATAGACCTTGATGTTGTTTTTCTCGATCGTGTCGATGATCTCGCGCAACGCCGCGGGGCCCGCTTCGCGCGGCAGGTGATATTCCATCTCGTTGAAACGCACGCCGCGTTCGGTGGCGAGCGTCTTGTGGGAATAGTCGACGCGCTCCTCCGCCGCGCGGCCTGCGAGCGCTTTCTGGATCGCCCAGCGGCGCAGCGAGGGCGCCCAGCCGAGCCAGTCTTCCAGCATCTTCAATTCGCGCAAGCCGTCATCGTCCTCGTTCACGGGCGTCGGCGTTTCGGGCTCGTTCGTTTCGTTGTTCACGATGCCGAGCGCCATTCCGGAGAAGGGGATGTAGTAGAATTCGAAGTTGCGGTTCTTCGCTTCGAGTTCCGGCACCTGCTCCAGCATCTCGTCTACGGGTGCGATCCATGTGCGGCGCTTCAGCTTGTAGAGCGGCTGCGCCTGGACGCGGATCTGCGTGATGATACCGAGGGCGCCGAGGGAAACGCGGGCGGCGTTGAAAATCTCGGGCCGGTTTCCGGCATCGCAGTCGATGGTTTCGCCGGATGCCGTGACGAGGCGCAGGCCCGTCACGAAGCTCGACAGCGAGCCGATGCCGATGCCGGTTCCATGCGTGCCGGTCGAGATCGCGCCCGCGAGCGACTGCTTGTTGATGTCCGGCAAATTGGCGAGTGCGAGGCCGCGCCTTGCAAGCTCTTCCGCCATGGCGGCGAGGCGCGTGCCTGCGCGCACCGTCGCCTGATGGCTTGCTGGATCGTGATCGACGACACCGGAAATGCGGTCGAGCGTCAGCAGCGTGCCTTCGGTTGGGACGAGGCCGGAGAAGGAGTGGCCGGCGCCAACAGCGCGAATGGGAGCCGATGTCTTCTTCAGGAGTTCGGCAAGTTCCGCCTCGCTCGCGGGCGCGGCGCGCACCGATGGCTCGCAAGACTGTCCGCCCGACCAGTTGCGCCAGGGAAGAGCCTTGCGCGCAGGGAGCGGGACCTCCGCGAAGGCGCTTTCAACCAGCGCTGGAATCGTGCCGGTCGCGGCGAGGGCGCTTGCGGCGGTGGCAAGTTTCAGCAGGTTGCGGCGCGAGGTGTTCACGGGGCGTGCCTTTCAGTGTTCTTTTTCTTCTTCTGCCGCTTCCGGTGCGGGCGCGGCCATGAACTTCATGAGCGTGAGCAGGTCGTCCGCCGAACACTCGATGCACTGGCCGAGCGGCGGCATGCCCTTGAAGCCGTTGACGATGTGGTCGCTCAGCACGGATTCGCCCTGCGCGAGGCGCGGCTTCCATGCGGCGAGGTCATGCGCCGGGGGCGCGCCCGTTTCGGCGTTTTCGTGGCAGGTCTGGCAGGTGTGGCTGTAGATATCGGCAAGACGAGCATCGAGTTTGACGGGCTCGGCCGCTTCCTTTTTCTCGCCGCAGCCGGAGAGCGCGAGGCTCATCGCCGCCGCAACGGCTGCCGCTTTCCATGCGCGATGCATGCCTGCCCACTCCCCATCATGTCCCTTGATGCACAATGGCGAGGCAGGGTTTTTCCGTCAAGACACTAGTTATGGCTAGCTTTTATTTCTGTCTCATACGGCGGACTTCACGACCACGGCCATGTAGTTGACGCCGGTATCGCCGGAGAGCTTCCAGATATCGCTCAGCGGATTATAGCTGACGCCGCTCACCTCACGGACTTCGAGGCCGGCAGCGACGAGGCCCTGCCGCATTTCGTCCGGCGTCACGAATTTCGACCAGTCGTGCGTGCCGCGCGGCAGCCAGCCAAGCACATATTCGGCGCCAAGAACCGCAAGGCCGAATGCCTTCATCGTCCGGTTGATCGTGGCCACGATCATGAGGCCGCCGGGCTTCAGCATCGCCGCACACGCCTTGAGGAAGGCGTCGCGGTCCGCCACATGCTCGATGACCTCCATATTGAGGATGACGTCGAACTGCTCGCCCGCCTCGGCCAGCGCTTCGGCTGTGGTACAGCGATAGTCGATATCGAGGCCCTGTTCGCTGGCATGGACGGAGGCTGTGGCGATGTTTTTTTCGCCGGCGTCCGCGCCTAGAACCTCCGCCCCGAGCCGCCGCATGGGCTCGGAAAGGAGGCCGCCGCCGCAGCCGATATCGAGGAGCCGCAGGCCCGCAAAGGGGTGGAGCGCCTTCGTCTCACGGTCGAAATGCATACAAACGCGTTCGCGGATGAAGCCAAGCCGAATGGGATTGAACCTGTGCAGCGGACGGAACTTGCCCGCCGGATCCCACCACTCGGCGGCGATAGCCGAAAAGCGGGCAATGTCGTCCGGATCGACGGTGCTGGGCCCTGCAGGGGCTTTGGCGGTGCTCGTCATCAGAAATTTCCTTCGCAGGTGCGGCATTGCGCGGCGTCGATCTTCGCCCGGGCCCGGTTGCGAGGCCAGTGCCATCCGAGTATGTATGGGCTCAGGCCCGGTTCGGCATCAGGTCCATCCCAAACGCGACATGATATAGGGCGTCCGCATGGCTCGGGTCCAGCGGGGCGGCCGGAACGGGTGTGCGTAAGCTAGAGGTCCTCGGGCCGGAAGACAGGATTTTCAGGAATGGCCAGACTGGTCATGAAGTTCGGCGGCACATCGGTGGCCGACATCGCGCGGATCCGCAATGTCGCCCAGCATGTGAAGCGCGAGGTGGATGCGGGCCATGAGGTCGCGGTGGTCGTCTCCGCCATGTCCGGCACCACGAATCAGCTCGTCGCCTGGGCGCGCGAAACCGCGCCGCTCCACGACGCGCGTGAATATGACGCCATCGTCGCGACGGGCGAGCAGGTGACGGTGGGGTTGCTCGCGATCGAGTTGCAGCGCATCGGCATACCGGCGCGTTCCTGGCTCGGCTGGCAGATTCCCATTCGCACCGACAATGCGCATGGCGCGGCCCGCATTCAGGACATCAACGGGGACGAGCTGATCCGGCGTTTCGGCGAGGGCCAAGTCGCCGTCATCGCCGGTTTCCAGGGCCTCGGCCCCGATAACAGAATCACGACGCTCGGACGCGGCGGCTCGGATACGAGCGCAGTTGCGATCGCGGCGGCGATCAAGGCCGACCGCTGCGACATCTATACGGATGTCGACGGCGTCTATACGACGGACCCGCGCATCGTTGCGAAGGCCCGAAAGCTTGATAAAATCAGTTACGAGGAAATGCTGGAGATGGCGTCGCTCGGCGCCAAGGTTCTTCAGACCCGTTCCGTAGAGCTCGCCATGGTCTATCGGGTGCGACTTCAGGTCCGCTCGAGCTTCGATGCGCCCGATGCTCCCCAAGGAACCGGGGCTGGGGACATAGTCGGCACTCTCGTTTGCGACGAGGAAGAAATCGTGGAACAGCAAGTTGTCAGTGGTATCGCCTATTCGAAGGACGAGGCCAAGGTCACGCTCGTCAAGGTCGAGGACCGGCCTGGCGTCGCCGCCAAGGTCTTCGGACCACTTGCCGACAATTCTATCAATGTCGACATGATCATCCAGAACGTGTCCGACGACGGCAAGAGCACCGACATGACCTTCACGGTGCCGCAGGCCGAGCTTGCCCGCGCCGAGGACGTGATCCGCAAGGCGCAGGCCGAGATCGGCGCGAAGGAAGTCAAGACCGACACCAATGTCGTCAAGGTTTCCATCATCGGCATCGGCATGCGCAGCCATGCGGGCGTCGCCAAGACCATGTTCCAGACGCTGGCGGCCAAGGGCATCAACATCCTTGCCATCACGACTTCGGAGATCAAGGTCAGCGTGCTGATCGAGGCGGAGTATACTGAGCTTGCCGTGCGTGCCCTGCACACGGCCTATGGACTCGACGGCGAATAACGGAGATCGCGTGAACCTTCAGCTCGCCCTATCCGGCCGGATGGCCGCGAAGATGCAGACGGTGCTCCGGCGCCGCCGCAGATTCGTGCGCCGTGCGAGCGGCAGCCAAAGGGACGCGAACTGATGGTGAGCTCCGTCGGTGGTCCCCGCGTCTTGCTCCGCAGGCTGCGCGAGGTCATGGCGGAGCCACAGGCGGCGCAGAAGCGGCTCGACAAGATCGTCGTGCTGATCGCGTCCAATATGGTCGCGGAGGTGTGCTCCGTCTATCTGATGCGGCCGACGCGGGAGCTTGAGCTCTTCGCAACCGAAGGTCTGAAGCCGGGCGCCGTTCACAAGACCCGCCTGAAAGTCGGCGAAGGTCTTGTTGGCGACATTGCCGCGCATGCAAGACCGCTCAATCTCGCGGACGCGCAATCCCATCCGGGCTTCGCCTACCGACCGGAAACGGGCGAAGAGGTCTACAAGTCGCTGATGGGCGTGCCGATCCTTAGGGCAGGCCGGGTCGTCGGCGTTCTGGTCGTCCAGAACCGCACCAAGCGCAATTACACCGAGGAAGAGGTCGAGGCGCTGCAGACGGTGGCCATGGTGCTCGCCGAAGTCGTGGCGGCAGGCGACCTCATCAACCTGCAGGAACTCGACGAGCCGACGACGACGCGCCGCCGCCCGTTTCACATCAAGGGCGGTTCCTTCGCGGAAGGCATCGCGCTCGGCCATGCGGTGCTGCATGAGCCGCGCGTCCATGTGACGAAGCTCATCGCCGAGGATGTCGACGTCGAATTGAACCGGCTGGAGCAGGCTGTCTACGAGCTTCGCGGCTCGATCGACGACATGCTCGAGACGGAAGACCTCAGCCATGCGGGCGAGCATCGCGAGGTGCTTCAGGCCTATCGCATGTTTGCGAATGATCGCGGCTGGCTGCAGCGGATGAGCGAGGCTGTGCGCACCGGCCTCACCGCCGAAGCCGCCGTTGAGCGGGTGCAGAACGATACGCGGGCGCGATTGCAGCGCGCGGCCGATCCCTATCTGCGCGAGCGGCTCCACGATTTCGACGATCTCGCGAACCGACTTCTGCGCCAGCTGACCGGCGTCAAGCTCTCGTCGGCGAGCGGCAATCTGCCGAACGACGCCATCGTCATCGCGCGCAACATGGGCCCCGCGGAACTGCTCGACTATGACAAGGAGCGCTTGCGCGGCCTCGTCTTCGAGGAAGGTGCGCAGAACGCGCATGTGACTATCGTGGCGCGCGCGCTGGGCATCGCGACGGTCGGCCGCGCAGAGGCCATTCTCGACCACATCGACCAGGGCGACGCGATCATCGTTGATGGAGATGCGGGCGAGGTCTATGTGCGCCCGTCGCAGGACATCATCGATTCCTATTCCGAAAAGGCGCGCTTCCGCGCACGAAAGCAGGCGCAGTATGAGGCGATCCGCCATGAGCCGGCGATCAGCGTCGACGGAAAGAAGATCGATCTCTACGTGAACGCAGGTTTGCAGGTGGATCTTCGCCATTTGCATGAATCGGGCGCGGAGGGCATCGGCCTTTTCCGCACCGAGCTGCAATTCATGGTCGCGTCGAAGCTTCCGAGCCTCAAGGACCAGATCGAGCTTTATTCTGCCGTGCTCGATGCCGCGGGCGACAAACCGACCGTGTTCCGCACGCTCGATATCGGTGGCGACAAGATGCTGCCCTATATGGACATGGCGGCCTTCAAGGAAGAGAACCCGGCGCTTGGCTGGCGCGCAATCCGCATCGGCCTCGACCGTCCGGCGCTTCTTCGTCACCAGCTTCGCGCGTTGCTGACGGCGGCGGCGGGCCGATCGCTTCGCGTCATGTTCCCGATGGTGGCCGAGGTCGCAGAGTTCAAGCGCGCGCGGAGCCTCGTCGACAAGGAGCTGGCAAGGCTCGCCAAATTCGGCAAGACGCCGCCCGCGAAGGTCGAGATCGGCACGATGCTCGAAGTTCCCTCGCTTGTCTGGCAACTCGACACGCTGCTGCCGCTTGTCGATTTCGTCAGCGTGGGGAGCAACGACTTGCTTCAGTTCCTCTTCGCGGCCGATCGCGGCAATCCGCGCGTTGCCAGTCGCTACGATCTCTTGAGCCCCGCAGTGCTCGGCTTTCTGAGGTCCATTGTGACCAGGTGCCGCGCGCAGGGAGTGCCGGTGACGCTTTGCGGCGAAATGTCGGGCAAACCGCTGGAGGCGATGGCGCTGCTTGGCGTCGGTTTCCGGCGCGTTTCGATGTCGCCGGCGGCAATCGGCCCGGTCAAGATGATGACGCGGTCGCTCGATGTGGGTTCGCTTGAGAGCTATATGGAAGATCTCTACGCGCTCCCCGTTTCGTCGCTTCGCGAGCAGCTCAAATCCTTCGCAAAAGAACATCGCGTCGCCATTTGACGGAGCGATGACGGCGGTTGCCGCATTGTCTCTTTTTCGGGCGATTTCCACTCCTTTGGACCAATCGGTAGTTGCGATTGTTTGGTAGGTTTGATTTATTCTATGCATTCGGCAGATGGTGGCGGGGGGTTGCTTCTGCCGGATAAAACTGGGTGATCGCATCGACTTATGGCGGTTTCAGGCGGGGGCGTCTGAGGTTGTCCGGAAGTGGCACTGCCGGTCGATCAATCCGCCAGATGGTGACGTGCATATGGGGACGGCTCAGCTCGGGGAAGATCCCAAGGCCATGATCAAAAGTTCGACGCCGCCGACTGACGAAAAGTCGGAGGTACGTCGCAGGCTACATCTGCGCGACATTTCCAGCGACGCTCCGCTTCCAGTCGATACGGTTGGCGCCGATCTGCGCGCCGCCCGCTTGCGACGTGGCGAAGACCTTCGCTCCATTGCCGCTGCGCTCCGTATCCGCCGTGAACAGCTCGAGGCGCTCGAAGAGGGCCGCCATGACGATCTGCCGGGCCGCGCCTACGCCATCGGCTTCGTCCGCTCCTATGCAGAATATCTGGGCCTCGACATTGTCCATGTCGTCGACCGTTTCAAGTTCGAGATCGACCAGAGCGAAAAAGCCGCGGATGGCTTCACCTTTCCGAAGGTGACCGAGGAGACGAGGCTGCCGCGCGGGACATTCCTGATCGTCGGTCTGGTCGTGGCTCTGGGCATTTATGGCGGCTGGCTCCTGACGCGCTCCGCCGACAAGATGATGGCTGAGCGTGTTCCTCCGATTCCCGAGCGTATCGAGGAGCGCGCCGGTTCGACGGGAGCGCCGGACGAGCGGCCTGTTCTGAGCGGCGATCCGGCATCCGCCGCGACCCGACCGCAGGGCGCCACCGGTTCTGCGCAGCTTTTCGGCGTTTCCGAGCCCCAGCAGAATCCCGCCACGGTCTATGCCGCGCCGCCTGCGCCCGTTGCCGCGCCTGCCGCCGCCAGCGCCGATGCCGCGGCAGCTCAGGCCCCGGCCCAGCAGATGGCGGCGCTCGAGCCGCAGCCTGCCGCCGCTCCGGCGCAATCGCCAGCCGATCTCGTTCCGGCATTGCCGCCGCTCCCGGCCGGTCAGGCCTTTGGCAGCGAGAATATCGACGGTCGCGTCGTGGTCCGCGCCCGCAAAAGCGACGCCTGGATCCGTGTCGAAGATGCGCAAGGCCATGTCATGATCGAGCGCACCCTGGCGCTGGGCGACAGCTATCGCGCGCCGGGCAAGCCGGGGATCATCCTCGTCGCCCGCGACGCCAGCGCTTTCGAAATTCTGGTCGACGGCGCCTCGCTTGGTCTCGCAGGTCCGCCGACGCTGGTTCTGACCGGTAAGCCGCTCGATGCGGCCGAGCTTCTTGCCGCCAATCCGCAGCGCAGCGCAACGGCGGCCCCAGCTCCCGGCGCGGCCCAGCCGGGCGCGCCTGCGGCCCCGGTCGCTCGCTGACCCGGACTCGCCGGCTCGGAGTTACAAACCCGGGATTTCTGGTTTTGGGCCTCATTTCTGCTATGAATGGGCCGCATAAGGCCCAAGCGACCGGCTCCGCCGGGCACAGCATTTTGCCGGGTAGGCCCCGGCTGGAACTTCGATCGACAAATGAGCATTCGTCCCTGGCGTGACATAGCCCGCAGGAAGAGCCGGCAGATCCATGTGGGATCGGTGCCGGTTGGCGGCGACGCGCCCATCACCGTCCAGACGATGACGAACACGCTTACCTCGGACGCCAAGGCGACGATCGAGCAGATCCGCCGCATCGAGGAAGCGGGCGCGGACATCGTGCGCGTGTCCTGCCCTGACGAGGATTCCACGAAGGCGCTGAAGGAGATCGTTCGAGCGACGAAGATCCCGATCGTCGCGGACATCCACTTTCACTATAAGCGCGCCATCGAGGCAGCCGAGGCGGGTGCTTCCTGTCTTCGCATCAATCCGGGCAATATCGGCTCGGCGGCCCGCGTGCGCGAGGTGGTGCAGGCAGCAAAAGATCACGGACTTTCGATGCGGATCGGCGTCAATGCCGGATCGCTCGAGCGCGACCTTCTGGAAAAATATGGTGAGCCCTGCCCGGAAGCGATGGTCGAGAGCGCTCTCGATCATGCGCGCATCCTGCAGGATCACGATTTTCACGAATTCAAGATCAGCGTGAAGGCCTCCGACGTATTCCTCACGGTTGCTGCCTATCAGCAGCTTGCCGACGCAATCGACTGCCCGCTGCATCTCGGTGTCACCGAAGCCGGCGGCCTCATGTCCGGCACGGTCAAATCCTCGATCGGTCTCGGCTCGATGCTATGGGCGGGCATTGGCGACACGATCCGCGTTTCACTCTCGGCCGATCCGGTCGAAGAGGTGAAGGTCGGTTTCGACATTCTGAAGTCGCTCAATCTGCGCCATCGCGGCGTCACGATCATTTCCTGCCCGTCCTGCGCGCGGCAGGGCTTCGATGTGATCGGCACTGTGAAGCTGCTCGAAGAACGGCTCGCCCATATTCCGACGCCGATGACCCTTTCCGTCATCGGTTGCGTCGTCATCGGCCCGGGCGAGGCGGAGCAGACGGATATCGGCTTCACCGGCGGCGGCGCGGGATCGGGCATGGTCTATCTTGCGGGCGTCACGGATCACAAGATCAGGAATGAGGAGATCGTCGATCACCTCGTTGGTCTCGTCGAGGAAAAGGCGAAGGAAATCGAGGCGGCGCGGGCGGCGGAAGAGGCCGCCAATGAGCCGCGTGCTCTCGCCGGGGATTAGCGGGCCTTTCAACGAGGCGCGAAAGCGCGTGAAAGCCGTTTGGTTCCCATTTCCGTAAAGTCGAGACCATGGTTCCCCAGGAAAGATTGCACAAGCTGCTCGACCGCTTTGAAGCGGTTCAGTCCGAGATGAACGCGAATGTGCCACGCGATCGCTTCGTCGCGTTGTCGCGCGAGTTTTCGGAGCTGTCGCCGGTCGTTGCCGCTGTGAAGCAGTTGCAGGCTGCTGAAGCGGCGAGGGAGGAAGCGCGCGGGCTGCTTTCCGACAAGGAGATGGCCGAGATCGCGCGCGAGGAACTCGACCTCCTCGACGCCGAGCTTCCCGCGCTCGAACGGGAAGTGCAGCTGATGCTGCTGCCGAAAGATGCGGCGGACGAGCGCAACGTCATTCTCGAAGTCCGCGCAGGGACGGGCGGCGACGAGGCCGCGCTTTTCGCGGGCGATCTTTTCCGCATGTATGAGCGCTACGCCCAGAAGCAGGGCTGGAAGGTCGAACTGATCAGCGCGTCAGAGGGCGAAGTCGGCGGCTACAAGGAAATCGTCGCAGAGGTTTCGGGCAAAGGTGTTTTCGCGCGGCTCAAATTTGAATCGGGCGTCCATCGCGTGCAGCGCGTTCCGGCGACGGAAGCGGGTGGGCGCATCCATACGTCGGCGGCGACGGTGGCCGTGTTGCCGGAGCCCGAGGATGTGGATGTCGAGATCGAAGACAAGGATCTCCGCATCGACGTCTACCGCGCGAGCGGCGCGGGCGGACAACACGTCAACAAGACCGAAAGCGCGGTCCGCATCACCCATTTGCCGACGGGCATCGTGGTCGCTCAGCAGGACGAGAAATCGCAGCACAAGAACAAGGCGCGTGCGATGCAGATTCTGCGCGCGCGAATCTACGAAGCGGAACGCGAACGCATCGACCGCGAGCGCGCGGCGGACCGCAAGGGGCAGGTCGGTTCAGGCGATCGCTCGGAGCGCATTCGCACATATAATTTTCCGCAGAGCCGCGTCACCGATCACCGAATCAACCTGACGCTGCATAAGCTCGACCAGGTGCTCGAAGGCGAAGCGCTGGACGAAATCATCTCGGCGCTCATTGCCGAGGACCAGGCGGAGCGGCTCGCCGCCCTCGGGGAAGAGGCGTGATTACCACCCGCGATCATGAATACCGAATGCTCGCCTGGCGTTTCAAACAGGCGGGCATCGAAAATCCC
Organism: Rhodobiaceae bacterium; assembly: GCA_027352645.1. Taxonomy (GTDB): domain Bacteria; phylum Pseudomonadota; class Alphaproteobacteria; order Parvibaculales; family Parvibaculaceae; genus Parvibaculum. The sequence goes on from DAIEIL010000011.1 coordinate 14,801, forward strand.
GCGCTTGATGCGCGGCTTCTGGTGCAGGCGGCGGCGGACTGCGACGAAATCGAGATGATCCGCGAGCCTGGCAAGAGACTCGAAGAGACTGAGGTGGAAAAGCTGCGGCAGTTCGAAGCGCGGCGCATGGCGCATGAACCCGTTTCGCGCATTCTCGGGTCGCGCGAATTCTGGGGGCTCATTTTTGAAGTGACGCCCGCGACGCTCGACCCCCGCCCCGACAGTGAAACGCTGATCGAGCGGTCGCTCGATCTCCTCCGCGATGTGGATGCGCCCCGCATTCTCGACATCGGTACGGGGACTGGCTGTCTGCTGATCTCGCTTCTTCATGAGCGCAAGAACGCCGAGGGCCTGGGCGTCGATATTTCCGAAGCGGCCCTCGACGTTGCTGCCCGTAATGCCGCTGCATTGGGATGTGGCGGCCGTGCGGCGTTTCGCCGCGCGAGCTGGGCGGAAGGCGTGGGCGAGAGATTCGATCTGGTGATTTCCAATCCGCCCTATATTCCCTCCGCGACCATTGCGACGCTGGATGAAGAGGTGAAGGCCTTCGATCCGCGCCTTGCGCTCGATGGCGGCGCCGATGGTTATGACGCATATCGCGCGATCGGCGCGGAATTGCCGCGGCTTCTCAAGCCGAAAGGCCAAGCGGTCGTTGAACTGGGCATCGGGCAGGACGCGGATGTGGCGAAGATTTTTTCGGAAGCCGGGCTTGAGGTGCGCGACGTGGTGGCCGATCTCGCCGGCATTCCGCGAGCCATCGTTGCGCGGCTGCCACGGCGCTGAAATCAGGATTTGCGGCCTGCAAAAAATGTTTGGAATGCGCCTGTTTAGGGGCTAGGTTGCCTTCAGGGTATTGAGCCAAGGGACACACCACCTCGCTCTTCAAGCCGCCGAACATGACGGTTTAAAGAGAGCTTGAGGTGACCCGAAGGCGGGCGCCCGCAAGCGATCCCGGCTCGGATCGCGGGCAAAGGCGCCAGGGGCCGGAACTTCTGAGCATCCGACATGACCGAACCGGCGGGGCCGGAAGGCGCGATTGGTGCTGAAGTACGCCACGCAGATTGCGCATGCCGACAATGGGTCGGCGATCGTCCAGAAGCCGCGCGTATTGCGCCCGGTACGGACACAGCGGAAATGCTTTGAACTCCAAGATGAACATTAGACGAGATAGTGACCATATGAGGCAGGGGCAGAACAACTCCAAGCGCTCGCGTGGGCGTGGACGCAAGCCGCAGAATTCGGGCAACCGCGCTTATGACAGCAATGGACCCGATGTGAAGATTCGCGGCACCGCCGCTCATGTCTGCGAGAAGTACCAGCAGCTTGCGCGTGATGCGATCTCGGCCGGCGACCGCGTCATGGCGGAAAACTACTATCAGCATGCAGAGCATTACTACCGGCTGCTGATGGCCTCGCAGGTCATGAATGAGGGGCAGCCCCGTCCGCAGCATAATCTGGGCTATCGCCCGGACGAGGATCAGGACGAGGAGGAGGAAGATTTCTCCCCCGAGCAGCCGCAGCCGCATTTCCCGAATCAGCCCTATCACCAGCAGTCGCAGCAGCACGCGCCGCGTCAGGGCAGGGGCGATGGCCGTGGCGACCGCGGGGAACGCCACCAGAATCCGAATGCCGGACCGCAACCTCAGGGTGAGTTGGAGGTCCAGTCGGGGGCTGATGATCAGCCCGTCGTCGCCGAAGACGAAGCGCGCGGCGACGGATATGCGCAAGGCATTCCCGGCGGCGTGCCGAGCGCGGAAGGTCCGCGCCGTCGTCAGGGGCGCCGGCGCCGTCCGCGTCATGAAGCAGGTGGCGAACGCCAGGCCTCAGAAGGCGGCGAGAGCGCGGCTCCGTCCAGCGTGGACGAGGCGCCCGCAGTCTGATCGGGTTTGATTTCTTGAAAAGGCGCGGGCGTTCCGGAAAGGACCCCGCGCCTTTTTCTTTTCAGGCGAGCGAGACCGTATCGCCGGGCCGAATCGTTCCCGCGTCGAGCACTTCCGCATAAAGGCCGAGATTCATGTGGCCGAGGCTTCGTTGCAGCGTCGCCGGAATCTCCATGTCGCGCTCTGCCGTTGTCGGATCGACATTGGTCGCGGCACAGCGCTGGATCGGCATGACGCCTTTCGCGCGAATCTTCCCCAGCCGAATCTCCTTGCTCGCCCAGCCGTGATCCTCCCAGGGAGTAAGACCCTCGACATAGATGTTGCCGCGAAAACGTAACGGGTCGACCGGGCGGCCGATGAGCTTTTCCAGCGCGCGGACGCTGGCCAGATTGATGATGGAAACGACCTTTGCCGCCACGTCCGAGATGGAGAAGCCGGGGGCGTGAACGATTCGTGGCGCGCCCCGGAGCTCGGCTTTCATATAGTTCGCCATGAAGTTCTCGATGGCGGCGCGGCCTTCCGCCGTCATGAGATTGCCTTGCGCGACCTCGCGGTCCTTCTCCGAAAGGGTGAGCGTCGCGGTCTGGTCGTCGAATCGCGAATGAAGCCGGGCGAGGCGCTCGTTCTTCATCAACATCAGGAATTTGATCTTCGGAAAATGCCTCGGCGCGGCGGCATCGAAATCGGCCGATCCATTCTCGATGGCGAAGGCGCGGTCCCAGGCAATGGTTTCGCCGGGGGCGAGTGCCGCCTCCGTCATCGGCTCCGGCGAGAGCCCTTTGACGGGGTAGCGGTAGAGCCCGGTAATGCTTGCCTTTGCGGCCATGCCTCTCACTCCAAAACGCGCGGAAATCCGGGGGATACCCCTCTTGTGTGGCGATGAGGTCACACCATATCTGCCTTGGAACGGTGCCTCAAAGAGGGCTGATCCAGCGCAATGCTCCCGCAAGGGAGAGTAAGCGATATTTTGAAGAAGGCGCTCGAAAGAGGTGCCGGGGCGCTCTCCTTTTTTGGGAGACGCGAGGGCCTCGCGGGACGTGCTTGAAAGGACGAGAGATGGATCTGGAAAAATATACGGACCGCAGCCGCGGCTTCCTCCAGTCGGCGCAGGGGCTCGCCACGCGCTCGGGACACCAGCGCTTCACCCCCGAACATATTCTGAAGGTTTTGCTCGACGACGAGGAAGGTCTTGCCGCGGGTCTCATTCGCGCTGCGTGCGGCAAGCCTGAGCAGGCGCTCACCGGCGTCGAGACGGCGCTGAACAAGCTGCCGAAGGTCGAGGGTTCCGCAGCCGGTCAGCTTTACCTCGCGCCCGAGACGGCGCGGATTTTCGATCAGGCCGAAAAGCTCGCGAAAAAGGCGGGTGATTCCTACGTCACTGCCGAGCGTCTGCTGCTCGCGCTGCTGATCGAGCCGGGGACCGAGTCGGAAAAAATCCTCAAGACGGCCGGCATCACCGCGCAATCGCTCAATGAGGCGATCGAACGGGTGCGCAAGGGCCGCACCGCGGACACGGCCTCTGCCGAGGAGGGCTACGAGGCCCTCAAGAAATATACGCGCGATCTCACCGCCGAGGCGAGGTCGGGCAAGCTCGACCCGGTGATCGGCCGCGACGAAGAAATTCGCCGCACGATTCAGGTGTTGGCGCGCCGCACGAAGAACAATCCCGTGCTCATCGGCGAGCCTGGCGTCGGCAAGACCGCCATCGCCGAGGGGCTTGCACTGCGCGTCGTCAATGGCGACGTACCCGAAAGTCTCCGCAACAAGCGCCTATTGTCGCTCGATCTCGGTGCGCTGATCGCGGGCGCCAAGTATCGCGGTGAATTCGAGGAGCGGTTGAAGGCGGTTCTCACCGAACTCGGCTCGAGCGAGGGCGGCGTCATTCTTTTCATTGATGAATTGCACACGCTTGTCGGAGCAGGGAAGACGGATGGCGCGATGGACGCGTCGAATCTGCTGAAGCCCGCTCTGGCGCGCGGCGAACTGCACTGCGTCGGCGCGACGACGCTCGACGAATACCGCAAATATATCGAAAAGGACGCGGCGCTTGCCCGTCGCTTCCAGCCGATTTTCGTCGAGGAGCCGACGGTCGAGGATTCGATCTCGATTCTTCGCGGTCTCAAGGAGAAGTACGAGCTTCATCACGGCGTGAGAATTACCGATTCGGCGATCGTCGCGGCGGCAACACTGTCGGATCGCTACATTTCCGATCGATTCCTGCCGGACAAGGCCATCGATCTGATGGATGAGGCCGCGAGCCGGCTTCGAATGCAGGTCGATTCGAAGCCGGAGGCGCTCGACGAGATTGATCGGCGCGTCATTCAGCTCAAGATCGAGCGCGAGGCGCTGAAAAAGGAAAAGGACGAGGCCTCGAAGGATCGGCTGGAAAAGATCGAGGACGAGCTTGCCGATCTCGAAAAGAAATCCGCCGACCTCACCGCTTCCTGGCAGGCCGAGAAATCGAAACTCGCTGGTGCGCAGAAGCTCAAGGAAGAACTCGACGGCGCGCGCAATGAACTCGTGCAGGCGCAGCGCGCGGGCAAGCTCGAGCGCGCGTCGGAACTCGCCTATGGCGTCATCCCCGATCTCGAGAAGAAGCTCGTGGAGATGGAAAAGCGCGCCAGCGCCGCGGGTGCGCTGGTCGAAGAGGCCGTTACCGAATCCCATATCGCGCAGGTCGTTTCGCGCTGGACCGGAATTCCGGTCGACAAGATGCTCGAAGGTGAGCGCGAGAAACTCCTGCAGATGGAATCGGCGCTGGGGCAGCGGGTTATCGGCCAGTCGGAGGCGGTTTCCGCCGTTGCGCGAGCCGTGCGCCGCGCACGCGCCGGGCTCCAGGATCCGAATCGCCCGATAGGTTCCTTCCTCTTCCTGGGGCCGACGGGCGTCGGCAAGACGGAACTCACCAAGGCGCTCGCCAATTTCCTTTTTGATGATGATCAGGCGATCTGTCGGCTCGACATGTCGGAATACATGGAAAAGCACTCGGTCTCGCGCCTGATCGGCGCGCCTCCGGGCTATGTCGGATATGAGGAGGGCGGCGCGCTCACCGAAGCCGTTCGTCGCCGGCCCTATCAGGTCGTGCTTTTCGACGAGATCGAGAAGGCGCATCCCGACGTCTTCAACGTGCTGCTTCAGGTGCTTGACGATGGGCGCCTGACGGACGGGCAGGGACGCACGGTCGACTTCAAGAACGTGCTCATCATCATGACGTCGAATCTCGGCGCCGAATATCTCGCCGAAGGCGGCGCGGTGGAGGACGTCCGCGAGCAGGTGATGGATGTGGTGCGGTCGCGTTTCCGCCCGGAATTCCTCAACCGTCTCGACGAGATTCTGCTCTTCCACCGTCTGACCCGCGAGCAGATGGACTCCATCGTCGATATCCAGATGAAGCGTCTCCAGAAGCTTCTGGCGGACCGCAAGATCGCGATTCATCTTGATGACGGCGCGCGGACCTGGCTTGCCGATGAAGGCTACGACCCGGTCTATGGCGCAAGACCGCTGAAGCGCGTCATCCAACGCAATGTTCAGGATCCGCTGGCGGAGCTTCTGCTCGAAGGCCGGATCAAGGATGGCGAGACGGTGACGGTTTCAGCCAGCGCCGACGGCATCGTCATCAACGGTCATGACACGGTCGATGGCCATATTGCGGGGGACGACGCCCAAGGGATTCACGCCGTCCACTAACGCGGCGCTATCGCGACAAATGAAAAGGGGCCGGTTTTCCGGCCCCTTTTTCGATCTTCGTCCTGATCCCCTGTCGCTCAGTTTGCCTTCGGCGTCTCCGAGGCTTGCGCCACTCTCGTCATCAGCGGTGTTTCGGCCATCTGGCTGCCGACATTCGCGCGCGTCGCCTTGAAGGCGGCGAGCTGCTTGCCCGCAAGTTTCACGCCGGTTGCGACCTTGACGCCGAGCGGGTTCACTTTCTTGCCCGCGATATGGATTTCGTAATGGAGATGCGG
>DAIEIL010000018.1 GCA_027352645.1 Rhodobiaceae bacterium
AAATCGGCGAGCTTCTTCGCCGGATCGACAATGCCTTCGACTTCGAGGCCGAGCATGGTCAGGCGCTCGGCGATCTCGTCGAGCGTCGCGTCGGTTTCGAGATGATCCTTCAGCCAGGAGAGTGTGAACTTCACGACGTGAGCCCTCCCGCGAGCGTCGGCACATCGAGCGCCGAGAAACCATAATGGCGCAGCCAGCGCAGATCGCTCTCAAAGAAGGCGCGCAAATCAGGAATGCCGTATTTCAGCATCGCAAGCCGGTCGAGGCCCATGCCGAAGGCGAAGCCCTGATAGCGCTCGGGATCGATACCCGCCGCCTTCAGCACATTCGGATGGACCATGCCGCAGCCGAGAATTTCGAGCCAGTCATTGCCCTCGCCGATGCGGATCTCGTTGCCGAGACGCGCGCAGCGCACATCGACTTCCATCGACGGCTCGGTGAAGGGGAAGAAGCTCGGGCGCATGCGAAGCTCGACGCCTTCAACCTCGAAGAAGGCGCGGAGGAATTCTTCCAGCGTCCATTTGAGATGGCCGAGATGCGTCGTCTCGTCGATGACGAGGCCTTCGATCTGATGAAACTGCGGCGTATGCGTCTGGTCGCTGTCGCAGCGATAGGTGCGGCCGGGGCAGACGAAACGGAAAGGCGGCTTGCCCTTTTCCATGGTGCGGACCTGCACCGGGCTTGTATGCGTGCGCAGCAGCGGTCGCGAACCGTCCGCGCGGGGCTCGAAATAAAAGGTGTCGTGCATCTCGCGCGCGGGATGGCCTTCGGGGAAATTGAGCGAAGTGAAGTTGTAATGGTCGCTCTCGATGTCCGGGCCCTGCTCAACCGAGAAGCCCATATCGGCGAAGACCGCAACGACTTCATCCCAGACCTGGGAGAGCGGATGGATGCGGCCCGCCTCGATGGCGCTTTCGCGCAGCGGCAGCGTGACGTCGATCTTCTCACTCGCAAGCCGCGTTTCGAGCGCGGCTTCGGCCAGCGCCGTCTTGCGCGTGGCCAACGCGTCGGCGAGGCGATCCTTGAGACCGTTCAGAAGCGGCCCCATGGTCTTGCGTTCCTCGGGGCTCATGGAGCCGAGGCCCTTCATCAGCTCGGATACGCGGCCCTTCTTGCCGAGCGCGGCAACGCGCACGTCTTCAAGCACACGCTCTTCCACCGCGTCAGCGATGGCGGCGAGGAAATCCGCCTCGAGCTTTTCGACTTCCGATTGAATGTCCGTCATGACCTTCTCAAGCTTCGATGTTCCGCCATTCGCCGGGATGTAACCGCAGGAGCGAGGGGGAACAGAAGTGAGAGATCGACGATCCGCCCTCACCCCGGGAAGGCCCGCGCTATGACAGCGCGGGGTCCCGACGGGTGTACCGGCCCTGAACGGTCAGGTAAAGCGGCAGCGGCTCTTAAGCGAGAGCGGCCTGCGCCTTTTCGACCAGGGCCTTGAAGGCCTCAGGCTCGTGGATGGCGAGATCGGAGAGCACCTTGCGGTCGACTTCGATGCCAGCCTTGCTGAGGCCATCGATAAATCGGCCATAGGTCAGGCCCAGCTCGCGGACACCGGCGTTGATGCGCTGGATCCAGAGCGAGCGGAAATTGCGCTTCCTGGTGCGACGATCGCGATAGGCGTACTGGCCGGCCTTCTCGACCGCCTGATTCGCCGTACGGAATGTATTCTTGCGACGGCCGTAATAGCCCTTCGCCTTCTTGATCACTTTGCGGTGACGAGCGTGGGTGGTTACACCCCTTTTGACGCGCGACATGGTTCGAGCTCCTTACAGATTGTTCCGGTTCACGCGTTGGGCATGAAGAATTTCAAGACGCGCGCCGTATCGACGTCCGCCATGATGGTCGTGCCCCGCTTGTTGCGGATCTGCTTGTTCGTCCGCTTGATCATGCCGTGGCGCTTTGCCGTCTGGCCGCGTTTGATCTTGCCGGATGCGGTGAGCCTGAAGCGCTTCTTGGTCCCGCTTTTGGTCTTCAACTTGGGCATTTTGCACTCCTTAATAGGTGGGCTCCGTTCGCTGAAGACCTTGATATCTCAAGGAAAAACGGAGCCAGTCTAGGCTTTTCGGATCGCCACGGCATGCCCTTCATGGCCGGGCGGTCCCGAAGGCGCGGATTTATAAGGGAAAAAGGCCGAAGGTCAAGGTCCGAACGGCTCGACGGGGCCGGCGCCGGGACCTAATCTTTCAACCATGACGATACCAGTGCCCCCTGCCCATCCCGCCCGCGACCTCGAAACCTTCACCGACGCCGACGCCGCGCTCGCCCGCATCCGGGAAATCTATGAGCGATCCGCCGCCGAGGTGCGCGGCCGCTTCACCGCCTTCGCCAAGGGCGAGCGCAGCGGACAGTCCACGCGGGAGGCCTGCTACCCCTATCTCGGGCTGACGGTCGCGCCAGAAAACCTCGTTTACGACAGCCGCCCCTCCTGGGGCACGCTGGCCTATCCGGGCAGCTTCGGGACGACCCTGACCCGGCCCGACCTTTTCGCCGATTATTACCGCGCCCAGATCGCGCGCCTCATCGACTATCACAAGGTGCCGGTGAGCGTCGGCATATCGCTCAGGCCGATCCCGCTCCCCTTCGTGGTCGAGGAAGCGACGACCGACATCGGGCCGGAAGACGTCCGCGCGCTCGGCGCTGTCTTCGCGCTGCCCGATCTCGCCCATGTGGACGATGCGGTGGCAAACGGCACGCACCGGCCGGCGGAGGGTACGCCGCGGCCGCTGTCGCTCTTCTCCGCCGAGCGCGTCGACCTCGCCGTGCAGCGCCTCCACCACTACACGGGCACGGCAGCGGAGCATTTCCAGCGCTTCGTCCTCTTCACCAATTACCAGCGCTATGTGGACGAGTTCTCCGCGCTCGGACGCCGCCTGGTCGCGGATGGCGGCGGCGATGAAAACTACATCCGCTTCGTCGAGCCGGGCGATATCGTGCAGGAACTTGGGCAGGCGCCGGAAGGCGAAGCGCTCGCCCAACGCGCCCTGCCGCAAATGCCCGCCTATCACCTCGTGCGCGAGGACAGGCTCGGCATCACGCTGGTGAATATCGGCGTCGGGCCCGCCAATGCGAAGACCATCACCGATCACCTCGCGGTGCTGCGTCCCCATTGCTGGCTGATGATCGGCCATTGCGGGGGCCTGAGGCGTTCACAGCAGCTCGGCGACTATGTGCTCGCCCATGCCTATGTCCGCGACGACAAGGTGCTCGATCAGGATCTTCCGCCCTTCGTGCCGGTGCCGCCCATCGCCGAAGTGCAGGTGGCGCTACAGGAGGCGGTGGAGCGCGTGACGGGCCTCGAGCCGCCCGAACTCAAGACGCGCATGCGAACCGGCACCGTCGTCTCCACCGACAACCGCAACTGGGAACTTCGTTACGAGGAACTCTATACGCGCTTCAACCAATCGCGCGCGGTGGCGATCGACATGGAAAGCGCCACCGTCGCGGCCAACGGCTTCCGCCTGCGCGTGCCTTATGGAACGTTGCTCTGCGTCTCCGACAAGCCGATGCATGGCGAGATCAAGCTGCGCGGCATGGCCAATGCCTTCTACCGGCAGCGCGTCAGCCAGCATCTTTCCATCGGCATTGAAGCGATCAGGCTTATTCGCGAGCGCGGCGTCGATGAACTTCATTCGCGCAAGCTCAGAAGCTTCGACGAGCCGGCCTTTAGATAGAGATCCGCCGGGAGTCACGGGCGCGGGCGACGCATCGGTGGTGCGCTTCCGGGTCCGGGGCCCGTCCTGGGACCGGAATGCATTCCGGAGCCGGGTCCGTGGTCCATTGGGCCGGGCCCGCCATGAGGCCTACCGCCGCCATCATGGTGCCAGTCCGGCCGGGGTCTGTGGCCGTCGCCGAAATTATGCGGCTCGCCATGCCACGGACCGCGATAATAAGGCCGCGGACGCCAATACCGGTGCGGAGCGTCATAATAATAGAACGAGCCGCTCACATAGCCGGGGGCGTAATAGCCGGGGCCATAATAATAGGGCCCATAATATTCGTAGGCATATTCGTCCGGCCCGACGGGATAGGCCACGCAACCGGCCAGTCCCATGCCGAGCCCCGCAAGCGCCGCCCAGCTCGCAAGCTTCAAATATCTGCGCATGACTGCACTCCATTCCCCACCGGCCCGTCCTGACAGAACGAACCGGGACGCTGAAAGGTTTCACGCGCGTGTGCCGATTTCCCGGTGCCGTGAGGCGCGGTCTATTCCGCGGGCGCAGTCTGGTTCACCTGTGCTTTGGCGACGGATGCCTTGACGACCGGAATCTCGTCATCGGCCAACGGCTTCATCCAGTTCTTCCGCGCCAGTGCCGCTTCGATATAGGGCGCGAGTTCGCGCGCCTTGCGCTCCTCGCGGGCGGCCACTTCGGCCTTGAACTCCGGCATCACTTCGGCGGCGAAGAGTTCGAGCGACTCGCAGATATGCTCATGGCGATTGCGACCCGCCTGCTGCATGAAGATCACCTGATCGACGCCTGCATTCTGGAAGGCCCTGAGATGCGCGCGCATGTCGTCCGGCGTGCCGATACCGGTGGCGATGGCATCGGCGCGGGCTGCAGCGTCGATCACTTCCTGTGTGCGGTTGCCGCGCGCCTTGAGGTAATCGCCCCACATGTCGGTACGGCCCGGCACCGTGTCATGCGCAACGAGCGCGTTGAGCGCATAGCCGAAGAACTCGAAGCCCTCATGGCCGCGCCGGATCGCCTCGGCGCGATCGTGATGCACCGAGAAGTTCGAAACCATGGCGATGTTGGCGTTCACCGAATGGCCCAGCGGCACACATTGCTCCGACTTGATGATGCCGTAATAGATTTCCGACCACAACTCCGCTTCCTTCGGATCGACGAAGGAAAAGGCCAGCGCGCCGAGGCCGAGGGAGGCCGCGACCTTGATCGTGTCGCGATTGGTGCAAGCCATCCACATCGGCGGATGGGGGTTCTGCACCGGCTTCGGCAGCACGTTGCGGCAAGGCATCGAGAAATATTTGCCCTCGTAGCCCGGATAGGGATCGAGCGCCATCATGTTGGCGATCTGCTCGCCCGCCTCGATCGCCATGGCGCGTTTCTCCCGCGCAGGGATATTGAAGCCGCCGAGTTCGAGTCTCGTCGCGCCTTCGCCGATGCCGAATTCGACGCGTCCATTCGAAATGATATCGAGCGTCGCAAGACCCTCCGCTGTACGGGCGGGGTGATTGTAGTTCGGGATCACCTGACGAATGCCGTGGCCGATCCTGATGCGCGACGTCCGCGCGGCGGCTGCGGCAAGAAATACTTCGGGTGCGGATGAATGTGAATATTCGTCGAGGAAGTGATGCTCAACTTCCCACGCATGGTCGTAGCCGAGCCTGTCTGCGAGCACGAGCTGGTCCAGCGCCTCATGAAAAAGCCGGGCTTCGTCTCCCGGCTGCCAGGGCTTGGGCAGTTGCAATTCATAGAATACGCCAAACTTCATTCCATCCTCCCGATGTTATGTTCTTTTGGGAGGATTATAGGCAAAGCGTGAGGCACTACGAGCGCTTCTCGCTATGGGCCGTCAGTTGGCGGCCCGCATGTCGGGACCGGATTGGCCATGGGTCCGCCAGGCCAATTGCCGCCGGGCGGCATCCCCGCGCATCGAGTTCGGTTCCTCGGCGACGATGCGGCGAAGCTCCTCGTCGCTCAGTCGTGTCAAATCGATCGGCCCCAGACTCGCAATGGCAGCGCGCATGGCGTGCTGGCTGTCATAGAAGGAAATTCGGCGCCGCCGTGTCAGGTGTTTCCAGAAATCCATGAGAGCCATAACCGTTGCCTCTTTCCCATCGCCGAAGGCCCGCCCACGCGCGGGAACTCCTGGAAGCCCGCGCATGAACATATCTTCTGAATATATATCTAATGTTCTATATTATTTGGCAAGTGCGAAATCGTTCCACTCCATTCGATCTATAAAAGCCAATCGGGAACAAGCGCATCCCGCCGCTTGGCTTGGTGGAGACGATATGCTCCCCTTCATCCCCCATTTGCCCAATCATGAGCCCGCTCCATGACAAAACCGCTTCAGATCGCCCATCGCGGCGGCTCCGGCCTTTGGCCTGAAAACACGATGGAAGCCTTCGAGCGCGCCATCGAGGCAGGCGCTGATGGGATCGAACTCGACGTGCATCTGAGCCGCGACGGCATTCTCGTCGTCCACCACGACGAGAGCCTGAAGCCCGCCATCGCGCGTGGGACAGACGGGAAATGGCTGGACCGCCCGACGCCGCTCATCAAGGAACTCAGCTTCGCCGAGTTGCAGACCTATGACGTGGGGCGTCTGCGCCCCGGCTCGCGCTACGGCGCGCGTTATCCGGAACAGACCTCCTTCGATGGGGCGCGCATCCCGAAGCTCGAGGATGTCTACGACCTCGTGAAACGCCGTGCGAAGCCCGGCTTCCGGCTCTATGTGGAGCTCAAGACGGCGCTTCTCGACCTCACCCAGTCGGCGGCGCCCGCGCCGCTGGCGGAAGCCGCTGTCGCGCTTGCCCGCGGCAAGGGCATGGCCGAGCAAACCACCTTCGTCTCTTTCGACTGGCGCGCGCTCGCCCATGCCAAGGCCATCGCGCCCGAGATCGGCAATGCCTTCACGACATCTCCCTTCTTCCAGATCGACCCCGCCGACGCTTCGGCCTCGCGGGATGCAGCAGGTTCTGAAGATGCGGCGATGCGCAAAGCCTCCGCGGAAGGCGCCGATTTCTTCGCAGGCTTCGACTGGCGGGCCCAGCAGGGCGCGGGCTTTGCCGAGAGGCTTCTCAAGGCCATCGCCGCCGGGCCGGCCAATGGCTGGTTCGCATGGTATGGCGACGTAACGGCGGAAACGGCAGCGCTCGCGAAATCGCTGGGCCTCGAGGTTTCATGCTGGACGGTGGACGCGGCAGACGACATGCGACGCCTCGCCGATGTCGGCATAGACGGGATCCTCACCGACAGGCCGGACGTGCTCAAGGCGACGCTCGGCTGAGGCAGGAGCCGGGCTGGAAGCGCAAAAAGAAGGGCCCGGCGCCTCGCGGCGTCGAGCCCATCCTCGTCCCGATCAGGGTTGCGGCTGCCTTACTTCGGCGCCAGCACCATGACCATCTGGCGGCCTTCGAGGCGCGGATGCGCCTCGACCTTGGCAATCTCTTCGACCTGATCCCTGACGCGAATGAGAAGCTGCATACCGAGCTCCTGATGCGCCATTTCGCGGCCACGGAAGCGAAGCGTGACCTTGACCTTGTCACCCTCGTCGAAGAAGCGAAGCATGCTCTTCATCTTCACGTCATAGTCATGCGTGTCGATGTTCGGGCGCATCTTGATTTCCTTGACCTCGACGGTCTTCTGCTTCTTGCGCGCTTCGTTGGCCTTTTTCTGGGCCTGAAATTTGAATTTGCCGAAATCCAGAAGCTTGCACACGGGCGGCTTGGAATTGGGCGATACCTCGACGAGATCGAGTCCTGCCTCTTCCGCCATCCTCATGGCTTCCACTGTGGGGATCACGCCCCGCTTTTCGCCTTCGGCGTCGATGAGCAGAACGGTCGACTCATCGATCATTTCGTTGATGCGCGGGCCCTCGCGGGTGGGCGGCGCCTGAACTGGTCTGCGAGCTATGTAACCTTCTCCTTTAGCTGGTCCGCCATGCCCGGGGAGCGGCATGCGCTCGGTCAAAAGGGCTCTGTGGCCCGAAATCGGGTCATCGACGGACGATCATTGCTGCAAAGCTATAGATTTGAAGTGCGCCCCCCGCAAGTCAAGAAACGGGCCTAGCCTGCGGCAGAGCCGCTCGAAGCGCTTCCGGCCCATGCCATTGTGGCATCGGCCACACACAAAAGCGCATGAAACGCGTGAGGGCGGACATTTCGAGATCGTAGATATGTCCGATATGGGCCCAGGAGATGCGCCGCACAAGGGACAGTAGGCGCACCGGGCCTCGTGCCGCGCCATCGGTCCAGATCGCGGAAGCGAGCCCTCCAAGTCGCGGAGCCGCCTCCTGCGTCGTGAGCAGGATCACCTGCGACCCCGGATGACGCCGGGCAATGGCGTCGAAAATGCCGCGGAGCGTTTCACCATGGGCGGCCGCGTCGAAGAGGATCACGAGGACGGGCTTCGGCTCACCCACTGCGCTTCGTCCCGCCGCGCTTCTCCCGGTTGCGGGCAATGAGCCGCGAATAAACATCGAGCGTCGCACCGGTCATGGCGCCGACCGAGTAATGAGCCAGCGCATTCGCCCTGCCCCGCTCGCCCATGGCGCGGCGCGCCTCGGGCGCGAGTTCGAGCATGGTCTTCATCGCGGCGGCGAGCGCCTTCGCATCGTTGGGTTCCACCGCGAGGCCCGTCGCGTTCTCCATGCCGCCGGCTATTTCCGGCGTCAGCACCGTCTCGCGCTGTCCGCCCGCATCGCTGACGATCACGGGGCGGCGCATCGACTGCGCTTCGACGGCGACACGGCCGAAAGGCTCTGCCTCGATCGACGGCGCAAGCACGACATCGCTGAGCGCATAGGCCGCCGCCATGTCGTCGCAGTGGCCGACGAGCGAGACGTGGTTGGCAAGTTCCGGCTCGCGGAGCATCTCCTGCACCTCCCGGACGAAGGCGTTGCGCCCCTGCGCGTCGCCGACAAGGAGAAGCCTGAAACCCCTCGCGCCGCTCGAAAGCAGGTCCGCCACCGCCTGAACGGCAAGCTTTTGCCCCTTCCAGCGCGAGATGCGCGCGGGCAGCAGGAAAACGGTTCGCCCATCATCCAGAACGTTCCAGCGCATGCGCAGCGCCGCGACGCGCTCCGGCGCAACGGCGGCGGCGTTAAGATAGTCCGTGTCCACGCCGCGCGGCACGACGAAGACGCGGGCGGGATCTGGCGCGTGAATGCGCGCAATGCGTTCGGCGGTATAGGAGGAGTTCGCAATCACGGCGTCGCCGCGCGTCATCACGGAATTATAGAAGACCTTCAGTCGCGGCGCTTCATGCACCTTGGAATGATAGGTCGTGACAAAGGGGAGGCTAAGGCGATGGGCGGCGGCCAGCGCGCTCCATGCGGGTGCGCGGCTGCGCGCATGAATGAGGTCGATCTTCTCGCGGGCCGCAAGCCGCGTCAGCCGCTCGACATTGAGCGCCATGATGATCGGGTTCTTGGAGTGAACATCCATGTCCACATGCTCGCCGCCCACGGCGAGGAGCTCTTCGAGCAGCCGCCCGCCCGAACTCGCGACGATGGCGCGCCCGCCGGCCGCTACGATGGCCCGGGCCATGTCGATTGTCGTACGCTCCGCGCCGCCAATATTGAGCGACGGAATCACTTGAAGGATCGCGGGACGCGGCGACAGGTTTTCGAATGAAATGGGCACGGCTCGTCTCTGCCTGATGTATGTTCTGCCGGTCGACCCGACCAACACCGCCATACATAACAGACAATGACCGACAGCCCAGACCCCCGCAAGCTCGCCCGTCCCGATGGCGAAAGTCTCGCCTACCGGATCGAGAAGCCGGCCACACCCGCAGGCCCGACCGGCCTCACATGGCTCGGCGGCTTCAAATCCGACATGACGGGCACAAAGGCCGGGGCGCTTGCCGAATGGGCCCGGGCCGCGCGCCGGAACTTCCTGCGCTTCGACTATTTCGCGCATGGGGCGTCATCCGGCGATTTCAGCGAGGCCACCATCGGCCGCTGGCGCGAGGATGCGCTCGCCGCCATCGATGCGCTGGCCGAGGGGCCGCAGATTCTCGTCGGATCAAGCATGGGCGGATGGATGGCGCTGCTTGCGGCGCTCGCACGTCCGGAGCGCGTCAAGGCGCTCATCCTCATCGCGCCTGCGCCGGACTTCACCGAGGAGTTGATGTGGAAGAACTTCTCGGACGAGGTGCGCGAGATATTGCTGCGCGACGGTGTCTATCGCCGTCCGTCCGAATATGACGAAGAGCCCTATGAGATCACAATGAAGCTGATCGAGGAGGGGCGAAACCATCTCCTGCTCGGCAACCCCATTCCGATCAAGGTTCCCGTCCGCATTTTGCAGGGCATGGCCGACCCCGACGTGCCGTGGAAACATGCCATGCGGCTCGTCGAGACGCTGGAATCGAATGACGTCGCCATCACGCTGACAAAGGCGGGCGACCATCGCCTCTCGACGCCCGAGGACATCGCGCGGCTGACGCAGACGATTGAAACACTGCTGGCCGAAATCGAGCCGCGCTGATCTCCGCCGCCATAAAAACGAAAGAGGCAATCCGGCCGGATTGCCTCTCACGTCGGAATGCCGAACCGCCTTGCTCAGAGCTGCGGCAGCGTGCGGTCTTTCTTGTGGAAATAGGCGCGGGCGTAGTTGGTCAACTCGCCATCGGTCGGGTGGTCGACCGTTTCGATGCCGACAACCTTGGCGGCAAGCGCCGGATGCTTCGCCTGAAGATGCTTCAGGAACGCGAATTTCGCATTGGCCGGGCCGACGATCAGGACTTCGCCGAAGCCGTCGAGCGACTTGGCAACCTCTTCGTAATAGGCCGGGTCTTCCGGAGCGCGCCAGTTGCGCGACTTTCCGGCGCTGTGCTGCGTGTGCTTTACGGCCTGGTGATGCTGCAACGTGGCCGTCGCATGCTCGTCCGGATTGAAGGAAACGATGCGGGCTTCATGATGGTCGATCCAGACGGCGGCATGGTAGTGAGTCATTCAACAATCTCCCTTGTATAAAAACAGACTAGCCCAAAGACAGGCGCGGCTCCCTGAGCCAGATCAATGCAGCCCGCGTCAGTTTGTCTCGATTTCGAGAAGTGCCGCCAGCCCCTCGCGATAGGTGGGGTATTTCAAAGCCACGCCAAGTTCCTCGCAGATGCGCCGGTTTGAGACGCGCTTCGATTCCGCATAGAAGCTCCGCGCCATTGGCGACAGTTCTGCCTTCTCGAAAGCGATTTCGGGTGGGGCCTCGCGCCCGAGGAGCCGCGCCGCATAGGCCACGACCTCCTGCGGCGGGGCGGGCTCGTCGTCGCAGACATTATAGGCGGCACCCGGATCGGGCCGCGCGATCGAGGCTTCGAGCACGGCGGCAATGTCATCGACATGAATGCGCGAAAAGACCTGCCCCTCCTTCACGATGCGCTTCGCCGTGCCGTCGAGAAGGCTTCGGATCTGGTTACGGCCCGGACCGTAAATGCCAGCAAGCCGAAAGATGTGAAGCGGAAGGCCTGCCTCGGCGGCAAGTTTCGTCCATGCTTCCTCGGCCGCAAGGCGACGGCGGCCCCGCTCCGTCGATGGCGCAAGCGGCGTCGCTTCTGTCACCCAGTCGCCGCCGCAATCGCCGTAGACGCCCGTCGTCGAGAGATAACCCACCCATTCGAGACCGGGCGCCAATGCCACGATGTCCCGCGCATGGGCTGCGAAAACCGGATCGCCCGTCTCGCCCGGTGGAACGGAAAGGAGAAGATGGGTCGTGCCGCCAAGCGCAGCCGCGGGATCGGCAAGCGGACGCTCGCCGTCGAAGAGGTGCATCTCGAATCCCTGCGCGATGAGCGCCGCCGCCTTTTCCTCACTCCGGCAAGTACCGGCGATGGCAAAACCCCGTTCGCGGAGACGTCGCGCCAGCGCCTCGGCGCTGAAGCCGAGCCCGAAGCAGAAAAGCCGCTTCCCCGTTTCCTTCACAATGGCTCCCGATTATTGGCTGCTCTATTACGGGCTATTGACTTGCAATGCGCCCGCGCCTCGGGAAGGTTATCGCCCATGATGATCGCCAGACAAAGCCTACCCCTTTTCGCTCTCCTCGCCGCGCTCGGGCTTGCCGCGCCTTCCGAAGCGGCGGAACCCGCAAAGCCGGCAGAACCGCATAGCTATGTGGATTGCGTCGCGTTGACGGAGCGCGAACCCGCCAAGGCACTCGCCTATGCGCGGGACTGGAAGGCGGCGGATGGCGGACAGGCCGCGCTTCATTGTGAGGCACTGGCGCTCTCGGCGCTGGGCGAGCTGGATGAGGCCGCCGCCCGCTTTCAGGAACTTGCCGACGGCATGGCGGACGCCCCGGTGGAGACCCGCGCTGAAATCTATGGGCAGGCAGGGAACGCCTGGGAGGTCGCCGGCAATCTCGGCAAGGCGCGGGCGGCCTATGACGCGGCGCTCGCCCTCCTACCGCATGAGCCGGAACTCTTCCTCGCCCGGGCGCGGCTTCGGGCGCTCCAAAAGGATTGGGACGGTGTGCGACTCGACACGGGCGAGGCGCTGGCCGAAAGCCCGTCGCTCGCTGCGGCGCTGACGCTGCGCGCGACGGCCCTGCGCAATCTCGGGCACCCGAAACCGGCGCTTGCGGATGCGGAACGCGCAGTGTCGCTCGCGCCGCATAATCTCGAAGCGTTGCTGGAGCGCGGACGCATGCGGGCCGAGACCGGTAATCTCTCCGGCGCGAAGGCGGACTGGTTGACCGTCATCCGCTTCGCAAAACAAACCGGCCGCGCCTCCGATCCCGCTGCAGCAGCGGCTCAGGCGCTGCTCGACAAATCGGGCAAGCCCGCGCAATAGCGCCACTCTTCTTTCACGCCCTCATCTTCTTCCCGCGAGAGCGCATCGACGGCGAGCCCCCGCGCCTCGTCGGGCGCGAGCGCATTGAGCGCCCAGACCGCCATGGCGCGAACGAGAGGCGCGTCGTCGACGAGGCGTTCGCGCACGAGCGGCAGGAAGCCCTCATCGCCCGAATTGGCGATGGCGATCAGCACATTGCGGATGAAGCGGTCGCGTCCGACGCGCTTGATGGGCGAACCTGAAAAGAGTGCGCGAAACGCCGTGTCGTCGAGCCCGATGAGATCGGCGAGGCGCGGCGCGCGCAATTCATCCCGCGCATGAAAAGCGGCTTCACGCGCTTCCGACGCGAACTTGTTCCAGGGACAAACGGCAAGGCAATCGTCGCAGCCATAGATGCGGTTGCCCATCGCCTTGCGAAACTCGCGCGGGATCGCGCCCTTGTTCTCGATGGTGAGATAGGAAATACAGCGCCGCGCATCGAGTTCGTAAGGCTTGGGAAAAGCCGAGGTCGGGCAGATGTCGAGGCAGCGACGGCATTCGCCGCAACGATCCTCATGCGCCTCGTCGGCTTCGAGTTCGAGCGTGGTGAAGATCGAGCCGATGAAAAGCCACGAACCGAAATCGCGCGAGACGAGATTGGTGTGCTTGCCCTGCCAGCCGATGCCCGCGGCTTCCGCGAGCGGCTTTTCCATGACGGGCGCGGTGTCGACAAAGACCTTCACGTCCGCGCCGCTCGTCTCGGCAAGCCAGCGCGCCACCTGCTTCAGCCGCGATTTGACGAGGTCGTGATAGTCGCGGTTTTTCGCATAGACGGAAATTGCGGCGCGGTCGCGCCGTTCGAGCAGCTCAAGCGGATTTTCGTCGGGCCCGTAATTCATCGCGAGCATGACGACGCTTTTCACATCGGGCCAGAGAATGCCGGGATGGCTGCGGCGCTCTTCCGTGTCTTCCATCCACGCCATCTGGCCGTGGCGTCCGGCGGCAAGCCACTCACGCAGACGCGACGAGGCCAACGGCGTCGCATCGGGACGCGTGATGCGGATGACGTCGAAGCCTGCTTCCCTCGCACGCGCAACGAGCGCGGGTTTCAAACCCTCCGCCGTCGCGGAGCGATCAGAAGTCGAGATTGGCATAGAGCTTTGTCGGCGGCATGCCGGGCACATGATCGGCAAGGATCTGCCGGAAGGCAGGGCGCGACTTGATGCGCACATACCAGTCTTTGGCGCCGGGAAACTGGGTCCAGGGCACGTCGCCCACATAGTCGAGGCAGGAGAGATGCGCGGCGGCAGTGAGATCGGCCAGCGTCATCTCCTCGCCGGAGAGCCAGCGCCGTTCCTCCATGAGGTAGGAAATGTAATCGAGGTGATAGCGCAGGTTGTGGAGCGCGGCGCGGACGACGCCCATGTCGGGCGCGCCGCCGCCTTCGGAAGCGCCGAGGAACCGGCGCGTCACCTTTTCGAAGATCAATCCATCCGACACTTCGACGGCGAATTTGCGGTCGAACCAGTCGATAAGACGGCGAGTCTCGGCGCGCTCCGCCGCATTGCCGGGAATGAGCGGCAATTCCGGCGCCGTCTCTTCCAGATATTCGCAGATCGGCATGCCGCCCGAGATGACGGAGCCGTCTTCCTCGACCAGCACAGGCACTTCGCCTGCGGGATTGAGCGCCAGAAATTCGTGCCGACGCTCCCAGTCGCGCTCCTCGATCAGCTCGAAGCCGACGTTCTTTTCGGCGAGCGCGAGGCGCACCTTGCGGCAGGCCGGGGAAATGAGCAGGTGATAAAGCTGACGCATGATCTCGCAGTCTAAACGTGGGAAAGGACGAAGGCCTTGGGTGGGAACATCGCCCTCACTTGGTAGAAGCCCCGCAGTGCGCCGCGTTCATCGAGGCCAGTTCGTCGATGATCGGGCAGTCGGGCCGGTCGTCGCCATGACAGCGGCTTGCGAGATTCGCGAGCGTCGCGCGCATGGACCGCAATTCCTCGATCTTCTTGTCGATCTCGGCAATATGGCCTTCGGCGATGCGCTTCACATCGGCGCTGGCGCGGGCCTTGTCGCGATAGAGCGCGATGAGGCCGCGGCACTCTTCGACGGTGAAGCCGAGATTGCGCGCGCGGGCGACGAAACGCAGCGTGTGAACGGCATCTTCCCCATAGGACCGATAACCGTTCGACGCCCGTTCGGCGCTTTCGATGAGCTCGATATCCTCGTAGTAGCGGATCGTCTTTGCCGGAACGCCCGAGCGGGTCGCAACCTCGCCTATGTTCATGGTCCCTCCCGCCCCTCGAGCCGCCTTATTCCGTCACATGAAGCTGTTCGAACTGTCCGCGGCGGCGGAAGCGTCCGAGATAGGCTGGCAGGATCGCCTCCATGCCCGTCGGCGCGATGCCGAGGCCATTGAACGTGCGGCCTTCCTTTTGGGCGGCCTCGCTCACCACATTGTCGCGCGTGACGAGCTTGAGCTGGTCGGTGGTCAGCGCCGGGTTCGGCAGAAGCTGAAGGATCGCGGCCAGCGGCTTCGCAAGAAAGACGGACAGCGGCAGCAGGATGCGCTTGCGGCCGATCTCGCGCAGCGTCAGTTCCATCAATTCGCGGAAGGTCGCGATTTCAGGTCCGCCGAGTTCGAAGACCTTGCCGTCGGCCGCGCCTGTCTCGACCGCGCGGACAATCGCCTCGGCCACGTCCTTCACATAGACGGGCTGGAACTTCGTCTTGCCGCCACCGATGAGCGGCAGGAAGGGCGAAAGCCGCGCCATGGCGGCGAAGCGGTTGAAAAAGTCGTCCTCGGGTCCAAAGACGATCGAGGGACGCAGGATCGCCGCATTGGGAAGCTGGACCCGAACGGCCTGCTCGCCCAGCGCCTTGGTCCGGGCATAGGCCGACTGGCTCTCCGCGTCGGCGCCGATGGCCGAGACATGGAGGAAAATGCCGACGCCTGCGGCCTTGGCCTCGCGGGCGATGCGGTCAGCGCCGCCAGCCTGCACACTTTCGAAGCGCTGCGGCCCCGTCTCATGCAGAATACCGACGAGGTTCACCACCGCATCGGCGCCTTCGATGGCGGCCCGGACGGAGCGCGTGTCGCGGATATTGGCCTGAACGGGCTCGACCTGACCGACATCGCCCGTCGTCTTGACGAAGAGAGCCTCATTGGGACGCCGGACGGCGACGCGAATGCGGTAGCCCCGGCGCGCCAGCGCCTGGATCGTATGGCGGCCTATGAAACCCGACCCGCCAAATACGGTAATCAGGCTTCCCGGCCGCAGAGCGGCCCGCTTTTGTTCAGTTCCAGTCCCGGCCACGCTCTTCTCGCCTCCAACTGCCTCAAATCCGCCTCGGCCCTGTTTCGTACAGGCGCCGTCACATATGTCCTTGATAGCTCAATGGCCTGCTCGCGGCAAAGGCTTCGGAACGCCGCAATCGCGTGTCGCGAGGGTGCCGGAGACAGGGAAATCGGCTCCATGCCTCCACGGTCCATTGACAAGCCTTCGCGCGCTATTTAAGTCTCCCCCCGGTTAGCCCAGGTGGCGGAATTGGTAGACGCACTAGCTTCAGGTGCTAGCGCTCGAAAGGGCGTGGAAGTTCGAGTCTTCTCCTGGGCACCATCTTTCTCTCGCTCCTCGGCGACCTGAACGCCGGGGCCGCTTTCAAGGCCTAGACCTTGAAAGCGCCAACGGAGCAAATGAGGCGTTATGGCGATCACGCTGCACAAGGGCGACCTGCCTGCCGGCTTGAGTTTCGGTTCGAGCGTCGCGGTCGACAGCGAGACCCTCGGGCTCAACCCGCATCGCGATCCGCTCTGCCTCGTCCAGCTCTCGGCCGGAGACGGCAACGCCCATCTTGTGCAGCTCGACCGCTCGACCTATGACGCGCCCAACCTGCGCGCGCTCATGGCCGACCCTTCCGTGCTCAAGATCTTTCATTACGCGCGCTTCGACGTTGCGGTGATGCAGAAATATCTCGGCGTCGTGACGACACCGATCTACTGCACCAAGATCGCCTCGAAGCTGGTCCGCACCTATACCGACCGGCACGGGCTGAAGGATCTCTGCAAGGAGCTCCTCAACATCGACCTGTCGAAGCAGCAGCAAAGCTCGGACTGGGGCGCGGAAAAGATTTCCGAAGCCCAGCTCGCCTATGCCGCCTCCGACGTGACGCATCTGCATGAGCTCAAGGCGATCCT
>DAIEIL010000032.1 GCA_027352645.1 Rhodobiaceae bacterium
CGCGAGGGGCGGCAAGTGCGTGTACGGGCGATCGCCGCGCGCATCTTCAAGCGCGACTGAAATTCGTCCCGGTGGTGATATCGAAATGCGACGGGGGCCGATGGCTCCCGTTCTCATTTACGTGTTCTCATTTGTTCCATGACAATTGATTGGCGCTTCGTTTGGGTCTGCTCAAATTTGAGCAGCCGGGGGCGAGTTGACGCAGCCGCCGTTCCCCTACGTCAAGGTTGCTTGCGCGCAAAAATGGCTTGGATATTGGCTTTTCAGCACGATATGGGAGTGAGTAGCGGCAGCACAGGCCCGGCGCGCGCTGGACAAGCGTTCTCGCATGATCAAGATGGCGCCCAGACGAAACCGCATTTCGTAACACCCGGCCGATAGCCTCAAGCGGCGAACGGCCGATCCTCATAGGGAGATTCACCATGGCTGAAGCTTATATCGTAGCGGCGGCACGCACCGCCGGTGGCCGCAAGGGCGGCAAACTGAAGGATTGGCACCCCGTCGATCTCGGCGCGCAGGTCGTCAACGCGCTCATCGACCGCACGGGCATCGATCCGGCTCTCGTCGAGGACGCGATCTGGGGTTGCGTCGGTCAGGCTGGCGAGCAGGGCATGAACGTCGCGCGCAACGTCGTCATGGCGTCGAAGCTTCCCGAAAGTGTTCCGGGCACGTCGGTCGACCGTCAGTGCGGCTCCTCGCAGCAGGCGATCCACTTCGCCGCGCAGGCCGTGATGTCGGGCGCGATGGATATCGTCGTCGCGGGCGGCGTCGAGAGCATGACGCGCGTTCCGATGGGTCTTCCGATCTCGCTTCCGGCGAAGAACGGCTTCGGCATTTATATGAGCCCGGAACTTCAGCACAAGTATCCCGGCATCCAGTTCAACCAGTTCACCGGCGCCGAAATGATGGCGAAGAAGTACGGCCTGACGAAGGACGTGCTCGACGAGTTCGCCTTCAAGAGCCACCAGAAGGCGATTGCTGCGACGCAGGCCGGCGCTTTCAACAACGAGATCGTGCCGCTCGAAGTCACGACCGCGGAAGGCAACAAGGAAATCCACAAGATGGACGAAGGTATTCGCTACGACGCGAGCCTCGAGGCCATCAAGGGCGTGAAGCTTCTCGTCGAGGGCGGTGCGCTGACGGCTGCCAGCTCGAGCCAGATCTGCGACGGTGCCTCGGGCGTCCTCGTCGTCAACGAGAAGGGCCTGAAGCAGCTCGGCGTAAAGCCGCTCGCGCGCATCCACCACATGACGGTGGTCGGCGGCGATCCGGTCATCATGCTCGAAGCGCCGATCCCCGGCACGCTGCAGGCGCTGAAGAAGGCCGGCATGAAGATCGAGGACATCGATCTCTATGAAGTCAACGAAGCCTTCGCGTCGGTTCCGGTCGCCTGGCTCCAGCAGACGGGCGCCGATCCCGAGAAGCTCAACGTCAATGGCGGCGCCATCGCGCTCGGCCATCCGCTCGGCGGTTCGGGTGCGAAGCTCATGGCGACGCTCATCCATGCGCTCCATGCCCGTGGCAAGCGCTATGGTCTCCAGACCATGTGCGAAGGCGGCGGTCTCGCCAATGTGACGATCGTCGAACGCCTCTAAAGGCATCATTTGTATGCATACGGAAGGGCGGAGCAGAAATGCTCCGCCCTTTTTGTTGCCCTAACGCCGGTGCCTTACGCTTTCCTGCTCCTTATCGTGTCACTCTCAAGTCGAGATTTGATAGACTGTGCGCAAATGGTCTATGGAGGGGGTGTCGATTTGCGTATGAAGATGAAGGAGCTTGAGCGCGAAACGGGCGTGGGGCGCGAGACGATCCGCTTCTATATCCGCGAGGGTTTATTGCCGGAACCGGAACGCCCGAAGCGCAATGTCGCGACCTACGGGCCCGAGCATGTCGCACGGCTGAAACTCATCCGTAAGCTGCAGCAAGAGCGCTTTCTGCCCCTCAGCATCATCAAGACCATCGTTGAGGCGCAGGCCGAAGGCCGTCCGCGTGAGCTGGAGGCGTTTATCGGGCTTGAAAACAGCGTCGGGCCGCTTCTCGCCGAATCACTCAGCCACACACCGCAAAGGATCGAGGATGTCTCGGCACAGACGAAATTGGGCGTCGACGATATTCGCGAGCTGGCGGGCTTCGGCTATGTGACGATCGATGTGCGCGGAGATGGCGAATGGCTGAGCCGGCGCAATGTCCGCCTTGTCGAACTTGTCGCCGAAAGCCGCGCCGCCGGTTTTACCGAGGAGGAGGCCTCTTATCGGAACGAGCATTTCCGCATCTACGCGCAAATGATGGATGTCGTTGCCAGATACGAAGTGTCGATCTTCTACCGAAACCTCGCAAGCCGGCTCGGTTCGCAGGAGGGCGCGGAACTTGCGGCGCGGGGCATTCGTCTCGTCAATGAAATCCTGCCGATTCTCCGCACCGAGAAGCTCATTCGGGAAATGACGCGGGTGAGCGAGGGCGGAATGCTCGATGAGGACGGAAGCGAGGGCTGACGCGGAGCCGCGCGTCAGTCGCTCAGTACCAGCGTGTCGCCCTTCTTCCAGTAAAGCCAGTATTCCTCGTCCTTCTTGAAGGTGAATTCCTCGATGTCGCGCGAGATGTTGCCGATGTCGGCGAGCAGCATCGTTCCCCCGCCGATATGGAAGAAGACATTGCTGAAACTGCCGTAATAGGCGACTTCGCCGACTTCGCCGCGCACGACGACGAGGTCCGGATTTTCCGGCCTCGTCTCGGAGACGAAAATCTTTTCCGGCCGGATTGCCAGCGCCACATCGCCATCGACATTGCCGGCAAGGTCAAGCTCGCCGATATTCGGCGCTTGGACCTTCACGCGGTTTTCTCCATTGCGCGTGGCCTTGGCGCCGATGAGATTGATCTTGCCGATAAAGTCCGCGACGAAGCGGCTGTTGGGATATTCGTAAAGCTGAGCGGGGCTCGCCACCTGGCGCACCTTGCCCGCATTCATGACAGCGATGCGGTTCGCCATCGATAGCGCTTCCGACTGGTCATGCGTAACGATGACGAAGGTGATGCCGACGGTCGCCTGCAGATGCACCAGTTCGAGCTGCATCGCCTCGCGGAGTTTGGCGTCGAGCGCGGAGAGTGGTTCGTCAAGCAGCAGCACCGAGGGGCGCTTGACGAGTGCGCGGGCGAGCGCGACGCGCTGGCGCTGGCCGCCGGACATTTCATTGGGCATACGCTTGCCGAATCCGCCGAGCTTGACGAGTTCGAGCGCTTCTTCGACGCGCTGCTTGATTTCGGCGCTTGTACGGCCGTCCATCCGCAAGCCATAGCCGACATTCTTCTCGACCGACATATGCGGGAAAACGGCATAGGACTGGAACACCATGTTCACGGGCCGCTTGTTCGGCGCGACTGTCGCCATGTCGTGGCCGTCGATCAGGACCTGCCCGCTGGTGGGTGTCTCGAAGCCTGCAAGCATGCGCAAAAGCGTGGTCTTGCCGCAGCCCGATGGGCCGAGCAGCGCGAAAAACTCGCCGCGTCCGACCGTCAGGTTCACATCGTCAACCGCCTTCATGCCTCCCGGGAAGATTTTCGAGACGTTCTTGATCTCGATGATCGGCTTTCCAATTCCGGCCTCGGCGGCTGGTACGGACTTGGTTTGTTCCATAAGGGGCATGATGCTTTGTCGTCCCGGTAGATGTTGGTGTCGAGGCGAGCCCAGCAAGGCGCGTGCCGGGAGCCCAGCCAGTCTTCAATGGTTTGCGGATCAAGGCAAGGCTCGGCCGCACAAAAGCTCTTGTCGTACCGTCGATCCATCACAAGATATGCTGCCTGATCGAAATGACCGGGAGGCAACAAAATGATCGATCTCTATACGGCCTCGACGCCGAATGGCTGGAAAGCCTCGATTGCGCTCGAGGAATTGGCCCTGCCTTATGAAGTCCACCCGATCAATCTGTCCAGGAACGAGCAGAAGGAAGACTGGTTTCTGAAGATCTGTCCGAACGGGCGCATCCCGGCCATTGTCGATCGCGACGCGGATAACTTCGCGGTCTTCGAATCGGGCGCAATCCTTATTTATCTTGCCGAAAAAACCGGCAGGCTGATGCCTGCCGATGCGAAGGGCCGGTCGCTGGTCATTCAGTGGCTGATGTTCCAGATGGGCGGCATCGGGCCGATGATGGGGCAGGCCAACGTCTTCTTTCGCTATTTCCCCGAAAAGATTCCGGCCGCCATCGACCGTTACCAGAACGAGTCAAAGCGTCTGTTCTCCGTGCTCGACGGACGCCTGCAGGATCATGAATATCTCGCGGGCGATTATTCAATCGCCGATATTGCCAACTGGTCCTGGGTGCGTACGCATAAATGGTCTGGTGTCGAGATTGACGACCTGCCACATCTGAGCCGCTGGATCGAGGCGATCGCCGCGCGTCCGGCCGCGCAGAAGGGCATCGCGATCCCGGTTGATCTGAAGTCGCTACAGGAAGGCGACGGCACGGAAGCGAAAAAATTCGCCGAGGAAGCACTCAAGATGGTGCAGCGCTGAAGCGCATGCAGCAAAGATTGCCGAGCATGGACCGGATGTGCAGACTGCCGGTCCATGTTCGGGAAGATGAGGGCGGCGCCTATGCAGGAAGGGAAGGGGCCTCAGGGGCTTTCGGAGGCTGAAGCCGCCGCGAGGCTCAAGGCGGAGGGGCCCAATCTCCTGCCACAGCCCAACAAGCGGACCATGCTCCGCATCGCCTTCGATGTGGTGCGCGAGCCGATGTTCGGCCTGCTGCTCGGGGCAGGTGCCATCTACATGATCCTTGGCGATCATGAAGAGGCGCTCATCCTCCTCGGCTTCGCCACTCTTTCCATATCCATCGCGGTCATTCAGGAAACGCGCAGCGAGCGCGTGATCGAAGCCTTGCGCGATCTCACCAGCCCGCGTGCGCTCGTCATCCGCGACGGCCACGCCAAACGCATAGCCGGGCGCGATGTGGTGCGCGGCGATGTTGTCATGCTGGCGGAAGGCGACCGCGTGCCGGCGGATATGCGAATGATTTCGGCCAGCGAGCTGCTCGTCGACGAGTCGCTGCTCACGGGCGAGTCGGCGCCCGTGCGCAAGATCGCGTCGAGCGGCGACGTTGCGACCGTTCGTCCCGGCGGCGAGGATCTGCCCTTCGTCTTTTCCGGCACGCTTCTCGTGCATGGCCAGGGGATTGGCGAAGTCGTCGCGACCGGCCCCTTGAGCGAGATCGGCAAGATCGGTACGGCACTCGGCGGCATCGAGAGCGAGGAGCCGCCGCTTCGCGCCCAGACGGGCGCGCTGGTGCGCGGCTTCGCGCTCATCGGTGGTCTGCTCGCGTCCGCTGTCGTCGTTCTCTATGCGCTGACGCGGCATGACTGGCTCGGCGGGCTTCTCGCGGGCATCGCCATCAGCATGTCGATGCTGCCGGAGGAAATTCCGCTCGTCCTCACGGTCTTCATGGTGATGGGCTCGTGGCGCATCTCGCGCGCCCGTGTGCTGACGCGCCGCGCCGCAGCCATCGAAACGCTTGGAGCGACGACGGTTCTCTGCACCGACAAGACGGGTACGCTGACCCAGAACCGCATGACGGTGGCCGAACTGCGCGTCGGCGATTTCGTCTATCACATGGACGGCGAAGAAGTGCCTGCGCCATTGAAGCGGCTTCTCGATCTTGGCGTACTCGCCAGTGCGCAGGAACCCTTCGATCCGATGGAAAAAGCGTTCCACGCTCTGGCGACGCCGGATGGCGACTGGACGCTCGAACAAGGGTTCGGCCTTTCCTCGGAACTTCTTGCGGTCACGCAAATCTGGAAGGCGCCGGACAGGCCCGGCTACATCGTCGCCGCCAAGGGCGCGCCGGAAGCGATCGCGACGCTCTGCAAATTGCCGGAAGAAGAAGTCGCCGCGATCCGCCGCTCCGTCGACGACATGGCGGAGAAAGGAATGCGCGTTCTGGGACTTGCGGAAGGCGAACATGACGGGCCTATGCCGTCCACGCCCTTCGACCTTTCGATGCGCTTTGCGGGTCTTGTCGGCCTCGCAGATCCGCTGCGTCCTGAAGCGAAGCAGGCTGTGCGCGAGTGTCGTGCGGCGGGCATTCGCGTCGCCATGATCACGGGCGACTATCCGGCGACGGCCCGCAGCATCGCCGGGGAGGCTGGGCTCGATGTCGGCGATGTGCTGACGGGCGCCGAGATCGATCGACTCGACGACAAGGCACTGGGCGAGCATGTGCGTCATGCGACCGTCTTCGCGCGCATCCTGCCCGAGCAGAAGCTCCGCATCGTGCAAGCCTTCAAGGCGAACAATGAAATCGTTGCCATGACGGGCGACGGCGTGAACGACGCGCCTGCGCTCAAGGCCGCGCATATCGGCATCGCCATGGGCGGTCGCGGCACGGATGTCGCGCGCGAGGCGGCGGCGATCGTGCTGCTCGACGACGATTTCGCCTCGATGGTGAAGACGGTGCGTCTCGGCCGACGCATCTATGACAATCTGCGCAAGGCCATGGGCTATATCCTTGCCGTCCATGTTCCCATCGCGGGCGTCGCCATTGTGCCGCTGCTTTTCGGCGGGCCGCTCATCCTCACGCCGATCCACATCGCCTTCCTAGAAATGGTCATCGATCCGGTCTGTTCCGTCGTCTTCGAGGCCGAGGAGGAAGAACCCAATGTGATGCGCCGCAAGCCCCGCGACCGGATGAGCCCGCTCTTCTCCGGCGGGCTCATCGTCTGGAGCCTTGTTCAGGGATTCCTCGCGCTCGCGGTCATCATCGCCGGTTATGCGCTTGCCATGAGCCGGGGCATGAGCGAGCCGGAGGTGCGGGCCATCACTTTCGTCACACTGGTCCTCACCAATATCTCGCTCATCTTCGCCAACCGCTCCTTCAGCACATCGCTTCTGGACGCTCTGAGGGCCCGCAACACGGCGCTCTGGCTGGAGATAGCGGGGGTGAGCGCGGTCCTCGCGGTCATTCTCTTCTGGCCGCCTGCCCGGCAACTCTTCCGCTTCGGTCCGCTTCATGCCGACGATCTGGCTTTGGCGGCCCTTGGCGGCCTCGCCACGCTCATCGCTCTCGAGTTACTCAAGCCCTTCTGGCGCGGGCGGCTGACGGCCTGAAACCCGCCCCGTGCGGCCGTTTCGCGGGCCTTGACAAGCTGGGTTCTCAGTTTTAAATAATAATCGTTCGCAAAAATGGGGGGCAAAGGAGCTTTTGTCATGCGCGCCGCCAGAAAAGCCGTTGCCTTCTCGGTCGTCCACTTCTTCGTCGGGCTGGCCGTTGCCTATTCGCTGACCGGTCAGGCCGCCATCGCGGCGAGCGTCGCCCTGGTCGAGCCAGCGGTGAACGCGCTCATCCATTTCTTCTATGAGAGCTGGCACGACGGGCACAGCGGCGCCATGCACACGGCCTGACGGCCCTATTTCCAGGCCCAGACGGGCTGTTCGAAATGGGCAACGCGGGTCGCCCGTCCGCCGAGCGCCACTTCCCGGAATTGGTAGAGCATGGCCGCGGTCGGAGCATGCACATGGCTTTCGCCGAGGAGAAGCCGGATCACCGGCCGCTCGCTTTCGGGAATGGTGAGGAAGACGGGCGAGTCCGGCCGTTCGAGTTCGGCGAGACGGAAATGGTGGATAGATTCAACCTCGCCCGGATTGGGCTTCATCGCTTCAGTGTCTTTCGCCCACACGACGATCGGCGTGATGACATAGCCTGATCGCGTCGGATAATCGTCGAGTGCGCCGAGCACGGAATCTTTCCCTACACTGAGCGATATTTCCTCATCGAGTTCGCGAAGCGCCGCTTCAATCGCAGTCTCGCCTGCGTCGATCCGTCCCCCGGGCAGGGCCCATTGTCCCGCATGCGCGTTGAGGCGCGGCGCGCGCCGTGTCAGCAGAAAGCTTGCGCCCTTGTCATGCGGCGCGATGGCGATGACGACCGCGGCGCGTTTAAGGCCGCCCCCTTCATGTGCCTTGCGCTCGAAAGCTGAAAGCCGAGCGGCGATTTTCTCGCGAAGTGCTTCTTCGAAAATATGTGTCATGTCCCTTTCTAGCACGCGCTCGCGGGGCTGAATGCTGTTTAATATATGGGCAATCAATGTCATGAAAATGTGCGTCCGCGGCGTCATATGGTGAAGCGCTGATTAGTATATTAAACACACGTGCGCGATTTAACCCGTCGAGGATATTGGAAGGCCGCGGGCGCGGCGGTAGATTTGATACGAAAGGACGGCGGCCCGCCGTCTCGAACAGGTCAAGAGGCTCCCATGCGCATCGGTGTTCCCAAGGAAATCAAGGTTCACGAATACCGCGTCGGCATGACGCCATCCTCCGTGCGTGAGGCGGTGTATCACGGACATGACGTCCTGGTGCAGAAGGGCGCGGGTTTCGCCATCGGTCTTCTCGACGAACAATATGCGGCAGCGGGTGCGAAGCTCGTCGATACGGCGGAAGAGATTTTCGCTACTGCCGACATGATCGTGAAGGTGAAGGAGCCGCAGCAGTCTGAATGGAAGCAGCTCCGTGAAGGTCAGGTGCTCTTCACCTATCTCCACCTCGCGCCCGATCCGGACCAGGCGCGCGGGCTGATGGAATCGGGCGTCGTCGCGATTGCCTATGAAACGGTGACCGATGCGCGGGGCGGCTTGCCGCTCCTTGCCCCCATGTCGGAAGTCGCGGGCCGCATGTCGATCCAGGCGGGCGCGCATTGTCTCGAGATCGCGCAGGGCGGACGCGGGCAGCTTCTGGGCGGCGTGCCGGGCGTTCCCGCAGCCAAGGTCGTCATTCTCGGCGGCGGCGTTTCCGGCACCAATGCGGCGCGCATGGCCATGGGCCTCGAGGCGCATGTCACCGTCATCGACCTCAATCTCCACCGGCTTTATGAGCTCGACACGCGCTTCGGGCCGAGCCTCAACACGATCTATTCAACCGTCGACGCCATCGAGGAGCATGTGCTGGGGGCCGATCTCGTCATCGGCGCGGTGCTGGTGCCCGGCGCGGCGGCGCCGAAGCTCGTCTCCGAGGAGATGGTGAAGAAGATGAAGAAGGGCTCCGTCCTCGTCGACATCGCCATCGACCAGGGCGGCTGCTTCGCGACCTCGCGTCCGACGACCCATGCCGAGCCGACCTATATCCTGCACGACGTCGTCCATTACTGCGTGGCGAACATGCCGGGCGCCGTGGCGCGGACCTCTACCTTCGCGCTCAACAACGCGACCTTGCCTTTCACGCTGGCACTGGCCGACAAGGGCTATGCGAAGGCTCTGGCCGGCAATCCGCACCTGCTGGCGGGCCTCAATGTCTATAAGGGCCGGATTACCTATCAGGCCGTTTCGGACGCGATTGGCGTTCCCTATGTGCCTGCCGCGCAGGTTCTCGCCGGTTGAGCCGCTCCGCCATGTGCCATAATTAAACACAAATTAACCCTGTGGCCTCATCCTCCCTCTGGACTTGGACAAGGGGGGTGACCCATGGGGCGCACACGCAGGAGCGAGTTGTTCTGGCTTCTTCTGATTGGGGCTTGCGTAGCGCTGTTTGCCTATCAGCGCGAGCAGCATAGCCAGGCGCGCCATGAGCGCGTGGCGGCAGTCGTTCAGGACCCGAATGCGGAGATCGTCACCGGCTCCATCGCCGCGAGCCCCGTCCGGAAGCCCCAGCCCGCTGGGCGTTATTATGTGCCGCTGGGCTCTTACGGCTCGATAGACCAGGCGACGCGGCGCTATCTGGACGTCGCGGAGCGCTATCCGGCCCTTGAACGCGCCAACAAGCTCAAGATCAATACGGTCAAGCTGAAAGGCGATGGCACGTTCCACAGGGTGCGAATGGGGAACTTCGTCAGCGAGCGCGAAGCCCGCGCGGCTTGCGGCAGAGCTGGCCTTTCGGCGGCCCTGTGCCCGGTGGTTGCCCTCCGTTAGGAGATTCGGCGCGGCGAAGGCAAAATCCCCTGCCAAAGCCCGTAGACTTGCGGGCCTCTTTGCCTGTATAAGGCCCGCCAATGGCCGTCGCCCTGCCGGGTGAACGGACCTACACGATTTCACAAGCCTTGCCCAAGAGCCGGTCCCAAGCGGGTCGCGAGCCCCGGGGTCCAGGCATTGCCAGACCGGAGACCCGAGAAATGGCCGTCCCCAAAAGGAAGACTTCCCCGTCGAAGCGCGGCATGCGCCGTTCGGCCGACGCGCTGAAGCAGCCCACCTATGTCGAGAACCCGGATTCGGGCGAGCTTCACCGTCCGCACCATGTCGACCTGAAGAGCGGCATGTATCGCGGCAAGCAGATCCTGAAGCCCAAGTCCGACATCTGATACCGGACATCTGATTTCGCTTCGTCCCTTCGGGGGCTGATCGACGTTTGGGCGCCAGCGGGAAACCGCCGGCGCCTTTGTCGTTCTAGGTGCTCGCCAGCCCCTTCAGCGCATTGCCGACATGGCGGGCGGCCTGTTCGTGGATCGTCTCGGCCCAGTCCGCTTCCTCGACCAGGAAGACTGTGCGCATCTCCCGCGCGATTTCGCGACCGAGCGCGCTTTCCGGGTCGCCATGCCGGTAGAGCCAGTTGTCGGCCTGAAGCGCCGCGCCCACGCGGTCCTGCGGCACGGTTCCATATTCGATCGAGATCGCCATGGTCTGTCGCTCGTTGCCGTCGGAGGCGAGAAGGTCGATCAGCGCGCTTTTCATCGTGCCGCGCACATCCGCCGATACCGACGTGCCGGCGCTGGTCGAGCGAATGTCTGGTCCCAGCCATTTGCGGCCGAGTTCAAAGACCGGATGACCCGGCGCTTCCGTGCAGAGCACTTCGCCTGCGCCGCGCTCGCCAAGGCCGGTGTGGATGTCGATGAAGGCGAGCGTCTTTCGCGGCAGGAACTCGCGCTCGAAAATGCTGCGCATGACGCGGTTCGACCAGCTTGGCGCCTGCCCGCCGTAAAAGAGCCCGTCGGGATGCGTGTACTGGCCGGTGCTGAGTGCTGCGATGAAGGCTTCGAGGCCGTGCTTGCCGATGAACGCACCCTGCGCCGAGCGCGATTTCGCGCGAGTGTCCTCGGTCCATTCGCCGGGCACCAGCGCGTCATGGAGAAGCGCATAACCCGCATTCTCGGGAAAGGGCGGGAGCGCAAAATTGCGGTTGAGGTCGATATTGTCCTCGTTGACGCGCCGCCCATGCGCGAAGCCCCAGGGGTTGACCGCGTGGATAAAAAGCAACGCCGTGTCGGCGGGTAGCCGCTCGGCCAATCCCTCTTTGAGCAGCTTCGACTGGATGGCCGAGCCCGTATATCCCTCGATGCCATGTGTGCCGGAGGTCATGGCGAGGAGCTTCGACGCATCGGCCGGGCCGATCAGCGCGGCATCGATGGCCAGCGTCCCGCCATCCGGGCCCCGCAACGGATGCGGCTCGCTCTCGATCCTTGCGCCAGCCGCGTCGGCGGCGGCAAGGAAACGCGCGCGCGCCTCGGCATAACTCTGGGCGAAAAGCCCTTTCGTTGCCGCCATTTACCGTCTCCCCCGTTTCGGTTCCGTGTTCTTTGTCTGGTTTCCCGTGCATCCAAGCATGGGGCCTGCCGGCCGCCAAGCTCGGACGGCGGGAGGCAATTGTCCCTGTCTGTGCTATATTGGCACGCATTCCAGCCGAACGGGGGGCCGGTCGGCGTTCAAATGGGGGGATTTCGGACAATGCTCGGATCGCTGCCGCTCATGGCGCTTGTCGTCATTGCCTATAACGTCGTCGTGTTCATCAGCGGTGCCACGCTGGAGACCGCCGTGTTCTCCATTGCGCTGATTTCAGGCGCGGTCTGGACCGTCAATGTCGGCGACGTCATTCTCATTCTCGGTCTTTTGCTTCTGTTCATCGAGATCATCAACGCGACGCGGACGGGCACGCTCACCATCGTCAATCACGCGTTGTCGATGCTGGTGCTGCTGGTCGCAGTGGTCGAATTCATCGTGCTGCCGCAATTCGGCACGTCGGATTTCTTCCTGATCGTGATGCTCACCCTGCTCGATGTGATCGCGGGCTTCACCGTCACCATCACGTCGGCGCGGCGCGACTTCTCGGTCAACGAGTAGTCAAAACTCATCCGCCTCTTCTTCCTCGGCTTCGAGGAGAAGCTCATAGGCAGCCTGCAGACGCCCCGTCATGCGATGGGGCCGAAGCTCGTGCGTTTCGATGCGTGTGAGTGGCACGATGCCCATCAGGCTGTTGGTGAGGAAGATGCCCTCCGCGCGGGCAAGGCGCTGCGGCATGATCATGTCCTCGACGATTTCGATGCCGAGACGGGGGGCAAGCTCGATCACGGCGGCGCGGGTGACACCCGGCAGGATGCCGCAGTCTTCCGCTGGCGTAACGAGCCTTCCGTCCTCCCAGAGAAAGACATTGGCGACGCTCGCGCAGGAGAGATAGCCGGACGTATCGAGCATCAGCGCCTCGTCGGCGCCGCGCGCGCGGGCCTCTTCACGGGCGAGCACATTGTCGAGATAGGGTGTGGCCTTGAGACGCGAGACGGGCGAGAGCGCGTTGCGGCGCGGCGTCGCCACGATGGCGGTGAGAGAGCCTGCAGGCGGCGGGCTCTCTACTGCAGTGATGAGAAGCGTCGGTCGCGGATTTTCCGGCGGCACAAGTCCGCGCGGACCGGGTCCGCGAGACAGCGTGATGCGGAGCGCCACGCGCGGCGTTTCGGTCAGCCCGTTTGCGTCGAGCAGCATTTCGCAGGCGACTGCGAGCAGCCCTGTCGGTATCGGCATGGGGATGCCGAGAATATTCGCGCCTGCCGCCAGCCGCACGACATGGGCGTCGAGGAAGGCGATGCGGCCGCGCCGCGCAAGCAGCGTTTCGAAAAGTGCATCGCCCAGAAGGAAGCCGCGATCGCGAATGTCGATCCCGGCGTCGCTCTCGTCGAGAAGTTCGCCATTGAGCCAGACGATCATGCGCGCCTCCTTGCCGCTATTTCGGCATCCGCATTCAGGAAATTCGCGAGCAATAAATGGCCGTGTTCGGTGAGTACGGATTCGGGAGGGAACTGCACGCCGTAAAGCGGAGCGTCCACATGCGCGAGTGCCATCAGCGTTCCATCCTCACAATGCGCCGTCGCGCGGAGCGGGCCTCCTTCGGATAGATCGGCGACGAGCGAGTGATAGCGCGCGGCAATGAAAGGGTTTGGCACATTGCGGAAGATCCCCGTGCCGTCATGCCGGATCGCTGCGGGCTTTCCATGCACGGGGCCCCTGCGGCGCACCGCGCCGCCGAATGCCGCGGCGATGCATTGATGCCCGAGGCAGACGCCGAGGAGCGGCACGCGTGCCGCTGCCGCAGCGCGGGCGAGCGAGACCGAGATGCCTGCCTCGCCGGGGCCGCAGGGACCGGGCGAAAGAATGATCGCCTCCGGCCTCAGGGCAAGCGCATCCTCGACCGTGATCGCGTCGTTGCGGACGACCTCGCGCGTGAAGCCCAGCTCGCCGACATAGCGGGCGAGGTTGTGGACGAAGCTGTCGTAATTGTCGATCAGGAGGATCATGCGCCGACCCCCTCCGGCTCCGCCGTGATTTCGATGCCGAGCGCGCGGGCCATGCCGCGCGCCTTGGTCAGCGTTTCTTCGTATTCGGTTGCGGGATCGCTATCCGCCGTGATGCCGCCACCCGCCTGGAACGTGACGCGATCTCCCTTTACCACCATGGTGCGAATGGCGATCGAGGTATCCATTGCGCCGTCGAAGCCGAGATAGCCGATGGCGCCGCAATAAGGCCCACGCGTCGTCGGCTCAAGCTCGGCGATGATCTCCATGGCGCGGAGTTTCGGTGCGCCGGTGATCGAGCCGCCGGGAAAACAGGCTGTGAGAAGATCGACATGGGTTTCTCCTTGCCGAAGTTTTCCGCGCACCGTCGAGACGAGGTGATGCACCTGCGCGAAGCTTTCCAGCGCGCAGAGTTTTTCGACCGTCACGCTTCCGTCCTTGCAGACGCGGCTGATGTCGTTGCGAAGGAGATCGACGATCATCACGTTCTCGGCGCGATCCTTCTCGGACGAGAGAAGATCGGCGGCGAGATTCGCGTCTTCTCCGAGCGTTTGCCCGCGCGGCCTTGTTCCCTTGATCGGCTTCGTCTCGACTTCGCCGTCGCAGGCAAGCAGGAAGCGCTCGGGCGACGATGAGACGATCGCGCCTTCGCCGAAATTGAAAAAGGATGCGAAGGGCGCCGGGCTCTCTTCGCGCAGACGCAGATAGAGATCATAAGGCGTGTCACCCTCTGCGAGCCTCGTCTCGAAACGCTGCGACAGGTTCGCCTGAAAGATGTCGCCCGCATGGATGTAGTCGACAACCTTCGCGACGGCGCGTTCATAAGTCTCGCGCGTGAAGTTGGAACGCAGCGCTTCTGCTTTCCGAACGCGCCGCGTCGATTGCGTAACGGCACGCGCGAGGCGCTGGAGCAGGGCGCTTGCGCGTTCAGGGCTCGGCGCGACGAGCCATGCGCGGCGCTCGACATGATCGAAAGCGAGAACGGTGTCGTAGAAGCCGAGCGCGATGTCGGGGAGGTGCTGGTCGTCCACCGCGCGGGGGCGCGCACGCTGACGTTCGAGGGTGCGGCCGAGATCGTAGTCGAAGTAACCGGCCGCGCCGCCTGTGAATGGCGGAAGGCCCGGATGCGCCGGCGCATGCAGCGCGCTCATCCGCTTCTTCAGCAGCGAAAGGGGCGCGCCCTCGTCGCCCTCGCGCCAGACCATGGTTTCGAAAGGATCGAGCGCGATAAAGCTCCAGCGGCCATGCAGCGCCGGGTCGCGACCGGGCGCGGCCGTCGCGCTGTCGAGAAACAGAGCGAAAGCTTCGTCGGCGAACGCATGAAACAGCTCATGCGGCGCGGCCCATGGAAATTCTTCGATATGCATGTCGGACAAAAGTGCCGGACCTCGCTTGAAGCAAGACCAACCGGACCCTCAGTTTAGCCCCCTCACTCGTATGTGGCGAGAACATAGGCGGCGATGGCGAGGCGTTCATCCTCTTTCAGATGGGCGAAAGAGGGCATGTTTGCCGGAGGCGTGGCGAGCAGCCGGGCGATGTCCTCCCGATTGTACCGGGCCAGGATGTCCTTCAGCGGGGCAGGCGGTGTGGTTCCGCCATGGCAGGCCTTGCAGCCCGCGGTGTCGAAAAGAGCCTCTCCGCGGAGCACCTCGCCGGCCTGAAGCGTTTCTCCAGGCTTATCCGGCGCCTCTTCCGCCTTCGGCTGTGGCGCGGCAAGCTCCGGCTCCGGCTCCGGCGTCGCGGGGGCGGCGGGTTCGGCGGGGGCGGGGGCCGCCGCTGCCGTCGCGCCATAGCTCACGCGGTATATCGCGCCGGCATAATCGTCCGAGACATAGATCGCGCCATCGGGCCCTTCGGTCGTGTCGACGGGCCGGCCGAGCACTTCCTCGTCCTTCAGGAAGCCCGTCATGAAGGGCGCGGCGGTGATCCTACCGTCCGCCTCCCAACGCAGGGACATGATCTGGTAGCCCTGCTTCCTCGTGCGGTTCCACGAGCCGTGCAGCGTCACCAGAGCGGCATTCTGGAGGCCCGGCACGGGACCGTGGATGAACTTGATCGACAGCGGGGCCATATGCGGAGGAAAGCCATATGCGGGCGGAACCGCGCCTGTGATGCGCGGATCGGCGGTGCGGCTGAAATCGGGATCGGGCACATTGTTCCCGTAGAGGAAGGGCCAGCCATAGAACCTGCCCTGCGCGATGAGGTTCAGCTCTTCGGGCGGAAGATCGTCGCCCAGCAGGTCGCGGCCATTGTCGACGCCCCACATCCGTCCCTGCGTATCCCAGTCTAAACCGACGGTGTTGCGAAGGCCTTCGGCATAGATTTCCGCGACCTTGTCGTCCGGGCGGAAGCGCAGGATGGCGGCGCGTCGATTGTCCTTTTCGATGCAAACATTGCAGGACGATCCGACGCTCACATACATCCAGCCGTCCGGCCCCATGCGTAGCGTGCGCGACCAATGGTTTCCGTCGGCCGGGAGGCCGGTGATGATGCGCTCGACGGCGCCGGTGAGCATGCCGGTCGCTTCGTCGAAGGGAACGCGCAGGATCGCGTCGGTCTCGGCGACATAGAGGTAGTCCCCGTGAATTTCGATGCCGTGCGGACGGTTGAGGCCGGTGAGCAGCGCGCGGATCGCGCCACCGCGACCCGTCTTTTTCGTGTCGCGTCCGATCAGCGCTATCTCGCCCTTGCGCGGGATCGAGACCAGGAGATCGCCGCCGCTCGTCCAGCGCATGATGCGCGGCTGTCCGAGGCCGACCGCATAGCGGTTTATCTGGAAGCCGTCCGGCAGATGCAGTCTTTCCTGCAGCGTTCTGTCAGGCGCCGCGTCCGTTCCCCAGTTGAGGACGTCATTGGGCATCGGCGCATTGATGGTCCAGGCCGAGGGCCAGAGCTGATATGCGGCGGCGGCCGGAAGCCCGATCAGGACGAGAAGGCTGAAGAAGACTTTTCGCAGCATCCGGTGCTCCCTGTCTCCATGCGCTTCGCGGGAAGGCGCGGGACTATTTCCGTTCCGGCGAGGCTTCTTTGCCTGTGCCCGCCGTCTTGCCGACCGCCGCACCATCTTGCTGCGCGGCGAGGAAGTCGAGGATAAGGCCGCTTACCAGAGGCACACGCGAATATTCGATACTGTGCCCAAGGCCGGGATAGGAGTGGAGCTGGGCGCGGGGCATCAGCGTCATCAGCTTTTGCGAGGCGGCGAAGGGCACTGTTTCGTCAGCCTCGCCCCAGATGACGAGGACAGGCCGTTCCGACCGCCCGGCTTCGGCATAGGCGGCATCCGCGCTGTCGAGCGGGTAGTGGCGGATGGTTGAAACCAGCGCTTCGCCATAACCGCGATAGTCCATCTGACGATCGAAATCGGCAAGGAAGCGGATGGGATCGGGCGCGGCTTTGGCTTCCTCGGCGGCGATGCTGTGGAAAATCCGCAGGCCGAACATGCGCGCGACCCATTCCCCGATGACCGGGCGGGCAAGAATGCTTTCCTTGAGCTTTGGCGAAATGCCAAGCCCCGCGGGTGCGATGAGCGTCAGCGAGCGGACACGCTCCGGATGACGGGCGGCAAAGATGACGGCGGCGGCGCCACCCATCGAATAGCCGACGAAATGGGCGGGCGCCGTAAGGCCGAGCTTGTCCGTCAGGTTGAGGATCAGCCGGTCCGTAAGGTTGGCGTCATAGTCGATGGCGGGCCGGTCCGAGAGCCCGCGGCCGTAATTGTCGAAGGCAAGGACGCGGTAGCCCGCATCCGTCAGCGGCTTCACATAGTCGTCGAAAACGAAGGATGGCAGCGAAAAGCCGTGGATGAGCACCACGAGCGGGCCGTTTGCCGGCCCTTCGAGCCGGTAATGCACCGTGCCGTCCGGGAGTTCGATGAAGGCATGGGCAATGCCCTGCTGCTGGAGGAGGGCGCGCGAGGCGGCATCCAGCGCGGGCCTGGCGCGCCCCGCAGCCCAATAGAATACCAGCAGGATCAGGAGGACCGCGGCCACAGCCGCGGCCACGCCTTTGAGGATCGCCATTCTTTGTCGTCTCCGCCTCCGCCGCGACGCAGCGGACGGCTGGGCATTCTAGAGAGTCCCGCCTGTTGCCACAAATGCGGACAGGTCTTGTTCGTCTTCGGGTCTTGCGGGGGCGGGCGAGTGCAGGCTTGATGCTCGCCAGCAAATAAGGAATGCGCTGGCGACTGCAACCGGCGCCCGAATCGAAAACAGGAAGGACACTATGACTAACGCATTCAAGGACAAGGTGCTCGCGGGCAAGGTCGTCTTCGTCGCTGGCGCCTCGAGCGGCATCAATCTCGGCATCGCGCAGCATTTCGCGCGGGC
The DNA here is from genome assembly GCA_027352645.1 of Rhodobiaceae bacterium. Classification (GTDB taxonomy): domain Bacteria; phylum Pseudomonadota; class Alphaproteobacteria; order Parvibaculales; family Parvibaculaceae; genus Parvibaculum. Next base: position 17,795 of record DAIEIL010000032.1, read on the forward strand.
TGGCGCCAAGGTCGCCATCATAAGCCGCAGCCATGACAAGATCACGGCAGCGGCAAAGACCATCACCGACGAAGGCTTTGAGGCGATCGGCATGGCCGCCGATGTGCGCGATTTCGACTCCGTCGACGCGGCGCTGAAGGCCACGCATGACAAGTTCGGCAAGATCGACGTCGTGATTTCGGGCGCGGCGGGCAATTTCGTCGCTCCGGCGCTCGGCATGTCGTCCAACGGCTTCAAGACCGTCGTCGACATCGACCTCATCGGCACGTTCCATGTGCTGCGCGCGTCGTTCCAGTATCTGAACCGTCCGGGCGCCTCGCTCATCTCAATCACCGCGCCGCAGGCGATCAACCCCTCCATGTTCCAGGCTCATGTGTGTGCCGCCAAGGCGGGCATCAACATGCTGACGAAGTGCCTCGCCATGGAGTGGGGCCCGGCTGGCGTTCGCGTCAATGCGATCTCGCCCGGACCGATCGCCGACACGGAAGGAATGGCCCGTCTCGCGCCGACGCCGGAAGCCGAAGCGCATGTGAAGGCGCGCCTCGCGCTTCGCGACTACGGCACCAAGACTGACGTTGCGGACATGGCGCTTTTCCTGTCGACCGACAATGCCAAATACATCACCGGCACGATCATCGACGTCGATGGCGGAACGAAGCTCGGCGATGCGGGCGCGAACGCGCTGGCCGCGTTCAGCTGATCGCCTGATCCGGTCCCGGTCGGCGCCCTTGCGTGGCTCTTGCCCTACGATTTTATGAGGCTAGGCTTGCTCTCATAAAAATAACGGGGAGGAAAACCATGTATGCAAGGGCGCCGATACCCACATCCGAATTCGAATGTCTGCGCTACGAGGTTCGCGATCATGTCGCGGTGATCACGATCAATCGGCCTGAGCGTCGCAATGCGCTCAACCGCCGGGCTTACGACGAAGTCGAATGTGCCTTCCGCGCGGCAGCTGCCGATGGGCAGGTGCGTTGCGTCGTCATCACCGGCGTCGATCCCGCCTTCTGCTCGGGCGAGGATGTGAAGGAGATGATGACGGGCGAGCAGCACGATGCAAGCGTGGCGAGCCTCACCCGCATCAGGCCGGAGCCGACGCCCGCCGCTGTCGCCGCGCTCGAATGCGACCGGCCGGTGATCGCCGCGATCAACGGGTCGGCGGTCGGCTGGGGCATGGAGCTTTCGCTTTTTGCCGATATACGCATTGCGTCCGAGCAGGCGAAATTCGGCGAGCTGTTCATCAAGCGCGGACTTATCTCCGATATAGGCGGACTGTGGCGTCTGCCGGCCATTGTCGGCCCCGCCAAGGCGGCGGAACTTCTCTTCACCGGCGATATCATCGACGCGCAGGAAGCCTTGCGCATCGGCCTTGTCACCGAGGTCACGCCGCATGCGCAACTGATGGAGCGGGCCATGGCGATGGCGGGCCGCATCGCGGTCAATCCGCCGCTCGCGCTTCGCTACATGAAGGAAGGCTTGCGGCGTACCGCGTATGGCGATCTGCGCGAAATCGGAAGCTGGGTCAGCGGCACGCTGGGCCGCCTCTTCCAGACCGAGGATCATCGCGAGGGCGTCGCGAGCTTCATCGAAAAGCGGGCGCCGGTTTTCAAGGGACGTTGAGGAAAGTATGGCTCTGTTCTTCGATCAGGAATGGTTCGACACGAAGCTCAAGGCGAAGGGCAGGACGCGGGAGGATGTTGCCGCCGCGCTCCGGCTTTCCCGCGAGGAAGTGGACGAGGTCTTCAAGGATCAGCGGGAACTTTCGCCCAATCATGTGACGATGCTGGCGCGGCTTCTGGAGGAGCCCGTCACCGAAGTCGTGTCACGTGCCGGGATCGCTACGCCGACGCCAGCGCCAAAATCGCCAGGCGACGGCGCGGCGGTTCTGGCGAAGCTCGAAGAAATGGAACAGCGTCTCATCCGCATGGAGAGAGCGATTGCGGATCTGCAATCGCTCATCCTTGCAACGCGTCCGCTCGGCTGACCTCAGACGCTCAGAATTTTCGATCTACCATCCGCAGACGGAGAGTTTCGGCAAGAAGGTCGGGCAGCATATCCGCCGTGATATAGGCGCTGGTTGCGCGCTGCCGCTTGCGGTCCTTGCGCAGGGGTGAGCGGGCCCAGGGGAAGCTCTGATCGACATATTGCGCGAGGAATGCAGCGACCGGGCGAAAGCTCTGCGGCGCACGCGTGTCGGACATGGATGCGCGCAAGGGTGCAGGCTGGGCCTCGACGCCCTGCAGCGCCTGCGCGCGCGGCGATCCGTTCCTTCCGGTGGAAGGCGTTTGCGCCGATGTGCCGATACGCCTGATTTCCATGTCTTCGTCTGTTCCGCTCGCATGTCTCCTGCTGTGAAAGGGAGCAAGAAACCTGCCACAACGTGCCGCGGTTCCATTAACCACGCTTGTTAAAACTTTAGTCGCCACGTCGCTTGGTGGAATCTTAAGACCTCACGCCGAAACTGCAACCTGCTCAACGGATCGCCCAGAAGGGCGCGATGGCAACGGAACGCCGGATCATTCGAGCAGGTGAGGCCAAGACGTGGATAGTGATACCTTCAGGCCCGGTCTTAAGCCGGAAAACGCGCCGACGCGACGGTCGACCGATGTCGTCAGCGCCGTTGGCGACGTCGCCTATCGCTGGTCCCTCAGGGACGACCTGATCGAGTGGGGCGAGGGCGTCGAGCCGCTGCTCGGCGTGGCCAATCCCGAATGCGTCGAGACAGGCCGCGCCTTTGGTGCCCGGTCGGTGTCCCAAAAAGGGGCAAGCCGTTATGAGACGGTGATGTATTCGCGCGAAAGCGACGACGGCGCCGGCGTGCGCTACGAAATCGAATATCAGCTTATGGACGATTACGTCGGCTTGCGCTGGGTCGAAGACCGTGGCCGGTGGTTCGGCGATGCCGATGGCAAACCGGAGGTCGCGGTGGGCGTTCTGCGCGCTATCGACCAGCGCCGCGTGCGCGACGACCAGCTCGTTCGTCTGTCGACCTTCGACGAACTCACCGGGCTTCTCAATCGCGTCCGCCTGAAAGGCGAGCTCTCCGACGTCGTGACGCAGGCGCGGACGTCCGGTGCGTTTCTGCTGCTCGCCGTCGACAATCTCGCGCGGATAAATGATTCCTACGGCTTCGATGTCGGCGATGAAGTCATCGTCGGCGTCGCCGAGCGTCTGGTCGGTCTTTCACGCAAGGCAGACGCGCTGGGCCGCTATTCCGGCAACAAGTTCGGCGTTGTGCTCAGGAATTGCAGCCAGGATCGGCTTGCCGCCATTGCCGAGCGATTGCTCGCCTCCGTGCGCGACCAGGTGATCAGGACATCGCGCGGACCTGTCGCGATCACCATGTCCGCAGGCTGCGTTTCGCTGCCCTTCCACGCGCAGACGGTCGAAGCGGCGCTTGCCCATGCGGAAGAAGCGCTTATGTCCGCCAAGCAGATGCATCGCGACAGCTATGTGATCTACGCGCCCTCGCGCGAGCGCGAGAAGACGCGCCAGCGCAATATCGACATTGCGGATGAGCTGATATCCGCGCTGAACGACCGCCGCATTTGTCTCGCTTATCAGCCCATCTTCTCATCGCAGTCGGGTGAGGCGGAATTCTATGAATGCCTGATCCGTCTCGTGCGAGAGGACGGCAATATCATCGCGGCTGGCAATTTCGTGCCTATCGCGGAAAAGCTCGGCCTTATCGGGCTCCTCGACTATCGCGTCATGGAACTGGCGATGGATACGCTGCGCGCGCGGCCCGACGTGAAGCTCGCGCTCAACGTGTCGGGCCGGACGACGAGCGATCGCATGTGGCTTGACGCGCTCGTTGCGCAGCTACGCACCGACCGCAGCCTCGCGACACGCCTCTGCGTCGAGATCACAGAAACGGTGGCCATTCATGACATCGCGGAAACGGCCGGCTTCGTTTCGCGCCTTCGCGATCTCGGTTGCCAGATTGCCATCGACGATTTCGGCGCGGGCTATACGTCGTTCCGCAATCTGCGCGCCCTCGATGTCGATCTCGTGAAGATCGACGGCTCTTTCGTGCAGAACCTTCTCGAGAACCGGGATAATCAGTTCTTCGTGAAGACTCTGGTCGAGCTTGCGCATAATTTCAATCTGCCCACCGTCGCCGAGTGGGTCAGCAATGCGGATGAAGTCTCGATGCTGCGCGATCTCGGCGTCGAATATCTGCAGGGCTTCTATCTGGGCGAGCCGCTGCTCGCGCTGCCGGAAGAGACGGCGCGATCCACCGCGCGCGCCTGATCCGCTTTTCGGGCCCGGCGTCGAAGCCTACTTCTTGACGAGGGATTCGAGCTGTGTCTGCATGGCGGACATCTGCCGCTTCAGTTCCTCGATCTCGCGCTCTCTCGCATTCGGCTCCGCTTCGCTTCCGGCAGGCTCGACGGCGGGTTCTTCGCCTTCCGGGCGCGGAGATTTCGTGCGCGGCGAGAAGGGCGAGAACATGCGCATGGCGCTGTCGAACATGGCAAAGTTCTGGCGGATCTGATCTTCGAACTGACCGAGGCGCGGACCGCCGGTGAAGGCGCTGGCGATCTTCGAGCGCATCTTCTCCTGCTCGCGCGAGAAGGCGTCCATGCTGAGTTCGAGATAGGAAGGAATGAATCCCTGAAGGCTGTCGCCGTAGAAGCGGATGATCTGGCGCAGGAACTTTATGGGCAGGAGGTTCTGGCCGCTCTTGCCTTCTTCTTCGAAAATAATCTGGGCGAGAACGGAGCGCGTGATGTCTTCGTTCGTCTTCGCATCATGCACGACGAAATCCTGACCCTTCTTCACCATCTCGCAGAGATGATCGAGGGTCACGTAGCTCGACGTCGCGCTGTTGTAGAGACGCCGGTTCGCATATTTCTTGATGACAATGATGTCACCTTCCGTGGAGGCGGTTTTTTTTGCCACGGTTTGTGTCTCTCCACTGATAGCAGCTCGCGCCGAGCGTGAGCCGCGCGATCGAGAACATCATGCTGCCGCCGTTTTCGGCGGTGGTGCTCCCGGTCCCCCTATTATTAGGGTTCATTCTGACGCGGTATTGTTGCAACGCGCAAGTCCCCACGTTGCATTGCACAGAAATCCGTTTACCGGGCCCCCCTGCTCGGGCATTCTTCGCAAATCTCCCGCAAGGCTCCGTGTTGTGTAGCCGGGGCCGAAACCTCTGAGGAACGCCATGAGCAAATCCGACACCGGTGTAGTCATCGTCGGCGCGGCTCGCACGCCCGTCGGTTCATTCAATGGCGCTCTGTCGAGCCTGGCTGCGCATGAGCTTGGCCGCATTGCCATCGGCGCGGCGCTGGAGCGCGCGGGCGTCGACAAGTCGCAAGTTTCCGAAGTCATCATGGGGCAGATCCTGCAGGCGGGTCAGGGGCAGAACCCGGCACGTCAGGCCTCGATCAATGCGGGGCTTCCCGTCGAAGTGCCTGCATGGGCCATCAACCAGCTTTGCGGCTCCGGGCTCCGCGCCGTTGCGCTCGGCTATCAGGCGATCGTCAATGGCGACAGCGAGGTCGTGGTTGCGGGTGGCCAGGAGAGCATGAGCCAGGCGCAGCATGCGGCCTATCTGCGTTCGGGCCAGAAGATGGGCGACATTCAGTTCGTCGATACGATGCTCAAGGACGGGCTGTGGGACGCGTTCCACGGCTACCACATGGGGCAGACGGCCGAGAATGTCGCCGCCCGCTGGCAGATCACGCGCGAGGAGCAGGATGCTTTCGCCGTTGCCTCGCAAAACAAGGCCGAGGCCGCGCAGAAATCCGGCCGCTTCAAGGACGAGATCGTTCCCGTCACGATCAAGACACGCAAGGGCGATACGGTTGTCGCCGATGATGAATATATCAAGCCGGGCACGACACTCGAAAGCATCAAGGGCCTCAAGCCAGCCTTCCAGAAAGAGGGCGGCACGGTGACGGCGGCCAATGCCAGCGGCATCAATGACGGCGCGGCGGCTCTCGTGCTGATGAGCGAAGAGCGCGCGAAGAAGGAAGGCCGCAAGGTTCTGGCGAAGATCGTTTCCTGGGCGCAGGCCGGCGTCGAGCCTGCCCTGATGGGATCGGGTCCGATCCCTGCCGCGCGCGCCGCGCTCAAGAAGGCGGGCTGGTCGGTTTCCGATCTCGATCTCGTCGAGGCGAACGAGGCTTTTGCGGCGCAGGCGCTCGCGGTCAACAAGGATCTCGGCTGGGATGTGTCGAAGGTGAACGTCAATGGCGGCGCGATCGCCCTCGGACACCCGATCGGCGCATCCGGCGCGCGCGTTCTCGTCACGCTGCTTCACGAGATGGAAAAGCGCGACGCCAAGAAGGGTCTTGCGACGCTCTGCATCGGCGGCGGCATGGGCATCGCCCTCTGCGTCGAGCGCGACTGAACGTAATTTGCGGCAATAATCCGTAAGCGGAGTTGCTGCAGGGTGGAGATGGGTCGTGAGCTGCGACGGGGGTCGCGGGCGTCACGGGTAGCGAGGAAGAGGTTTCGGAAATATGGCGAAAGTTGCAATTGTGACCGGCGGCACGCGTGGCATCGGCCATGCGATTTCGGTTGAGCTGAAGGCGGCAGGCTACACGGTCGCCGCCAATTATGCCGGTAACGACGCTGCGGCGGAGGCCTTCTCGAAAGAGACGGGCATCAAGACCTACAAGTGGGATGTCGGTGACTACGACGCCTGCGTGAAGGGTCTGGCCCAGGTCGCGGCAGAACTCGGACCCATCGATGTGGTCGTCAACAATGCGGGCATCACGCGCGATGCGACGCTTCATAAGATGACGCCGCAGCAGTGGCGCGACGTCATGCGCGTCGATCTCGATTCGATGTTCAACATGTGCCAGCCGCTCATCGAGGGAATGCGCGAGCGTGGTTACGGGCGCATCATCAACATCTCGTCCATCAACGGCCAGAAGGGCCAGATGGGCCAGGCGAATTATTCGGCGGCCAAGGCGGGCGTCATCGGCTTCACCAAGGCGCTGGCGCAGGAAGTCGCGAAGAAGGGCATCACCGTCAATGTGATCGCGCCGGGCTATATCGACACCGAGATGGTCGCCGCCGTGCCGCCCAAGGTTCTCGAAAGCATCATCGCGACGATCCCGGTTGGACGTCTCGGCAAGGCCGAAGAGATCGCGCATTGCGTCGTCTTCCTTGCCGACGAGAAGGCCGCCTTCATCACCGGCGCGACCTTCACCGCTAACGGCGCGCAATATATCGCGGGCTAAGAACTTTTGTCGGTTTTTCATCGATGGTCTGGTTCGTCCGGACCATCGACGACATTCGCTCTAGGATAAAAATTCCGGGATAAACTCCGCAATGCTCTCATGTGAAATGTACACATCAAAAAGATCGCATTTTGGTTTGTACTTTTCTCTGAAAGCAGATGGCGAGATTAGGACGGTCTCAAAATCATTGTAGCTGAGATACTCCTTCTTATTAGCCATGTGTTGAGCTCGGACTGAGTATCCCTCCGCTTGTCCGTCAGAAAATCGGTATCCGTACGTTTTGTTCTCAATGTGGAGTGCAAAGCGGTAATTGGATTCAACGTCCTCGAACACCATAAAGATGTCGGTTTCTCGATCTTTCTTGAGTTCCGGGACGTGGCACCACCAATGTCTCCACCAGAATTTTCGCGGACGAATGTTCATCTGCTCTTCGTGAAGCAAACGAACATGGGGCAGGCGCTCGCGAAACTTGGTCTGACTTAGAACCCAGGATAAAAATTCCCAAGAGTTCTTGGCGTGCTCTGCGAACAATAGGCAGAGATCATCTTCGGTCTTTTTCATGTCTGGCACCGGCGGAATCCTGCACAAATTGGTGGTTAGTCCAACTCTGTGTTGCAAAGGCGCGGATGGCGCGGACATGCTAGGTGATGACGATCGAACTAACGAGTCATTATCCCCTCTGCCTCGTCGCCTGCTCGCGGTCATATTTTTCCGCGCGGTCGAGGCGGCCATGCGCCGGATAGACCCATGTGTCGGGCGGGCCGACATCGACATGCACGAATGGGTGCTTCACCGGATAGAAGCCGACGCCGCCCTTGTTCAACTTTTTCGCCACGCGATAGATCATCTCCGGGTCGGAGAAATCCTGCGTGAGATCCATTGCCATGCCACGCATGTGAAAGCTCGA
>DAIEIL010000052.1 GCA_027352645.1 Rhodobiaceae bacterium
GAACCGACAGCTTCTTCAGGACGCAATGATTAGCTAGTCCAATTATCCGATAATATATATTATGGCGATTATTTAAGATGGACTCTTGCCGAAAAGCGGCTCAATTCTGCCGTTTCTCGTCAGAACTCGAACTCCAGCGTCATTCCGTCATAAGCCGGCATGACCCCGTCCGGGAGTTCGGATGCGAGTTTGCGGTAGTCCAGATCGACATGGAGATTGGTGAGGATGCCGCGGGCCACGTTGGCGCGCGCGATCCATTGCAGCGCCAGGTCGACATGCGCATGCGTCGGATGCGGCGTATATCGCAAGGCGTCGACGATCCAGCATTCGATGCCCTCGACCAGATCGAAGCTCGCATCCGGCATGCCGACGACGTCGCTCGAATATGCGAGCGGCCCGAAGCGGAATCCGAGCGACCTGATGGCGCCGTGATCCTGGTCGAACGGAATGGCCTCGATCGTGCCGCCGGCGCCTTCGACGCGGATCGGCTTGCCCATGTCCTCGATCAGATGCGCGTTGAGGATCGCCGGATAGCCCGAGCCGTCTTCTTCCATGAAGCAATAGCGGAAACGCGAAGTCAGCGTCGCTGTCGTCGGCGCATCCATCCAGACATCGACGCGGGCGTGACCGTTATGCGCGATCATACGCAGGTCGTCGATGCCGTGGCACTGGTCGGCGTGGTCATGCGTAAAAAGAACGCCGTCGATCCAGCTCACATTCGCATCGAGAAGCTGCTCGCGCATGTCAGGCGACGTGTCGATCAGCACGGTCGTCTTCTCATGCGGATTGTCGTCCCATTGCTCGACCAGCAGCGAGCAGCGGCGGCGCCGATTGCGCGGCTCCATCGGATCGCAGGCGCCCCAGAAGCCGCCGATGCGCGGAACGCCGCCCGACGAGCCGGAGCCCAGAATGGTTGCGCGCATCTTCATCGGGAAAACACCGCCTCGCGTGGAACGCGGGAAAAGAGCCGCAGGAAGTTTTCGCTCGTCGTGTCGGCAAGCGCCTCGGCCGAGAGGCCCTTCAGCTCCGCGAGCTTTGCAGCCGTGTGCACGACGAAGGAAGGCTCGTTGCGCTTTCCGCGTTTCGGGATCGGCGCAAGGTAAGGCGAATCCGTCTCGACCAGAAGCCGTTCCAGCGGAACATGGCGCACCGTTTCCTGCAATTCCGCGGCGCTCTTGAAGGTCACGATGCCGGATAGCGAGATATAGAAGCCGAGCGCCAGCGCCTCTTCCGCGAGCTTGCGGCTCGACGTGAAGCAGTGGAGAAGACCCGGAAAGGCGCCCTTCCCCATTTCCTCCGTCAACAGATTGGCGGTATCAGCATCCGCATCGCGCGTATGCACGACCAGCGGAAGCTGCGTTTCGCGCGCGGCGCCGATATGAGCGCGGAATGCGCGGATCTGTGCGTCGCGCGGCGCGTGCTCATAGAAATAATCGAGGCCCGTTTCACCGATGCCGACGACCTTCGGGTGACGCGCCAGCTCGACACGCCGCGCCGTATCGGTTTCCGGTTCGCTCGCCGCCTCATGAGGATGAATGCCGACCGTGCAATAGACATTCGGAAATCGCTCGGCGATGGCGACGATGCGGTCGAACTGCGAAATCTTGGTCGAGATCGTCACCATGAGCCCGACGCCCGCATCATGGGCGCGCGAAACGACCTCATCGACCTCGGACGCGAAGTCCGGAAAGTCGAGATGGCAATGACTGTCGACCAGAACCGCCATGCTCAGCCTTCCGCGGGCTCGTCGACGAGGCGCGGGAAAACACCCTGCGGCGCAGGCAATTCCTTGCCCGCCTTCAGCGGATGCGCCTCGATATCCTCGAAGCTGCGGTGATCTTCCGGTACGCCGAGCATGTCGAGCAGACGCGCCGTCGAGGCCGGCATCACCGGCTGCAACAGGATCGCGGCGTGGCGGACGGTTTCGATCGTGACGTAGAGAACAGTCGCCATGCGCGCCGGATCGGTTTTCTTCAGCGCCCACGGCTCCTGTGACGCGAAGTAGCGATTGGCCGCGCTCACCACCTCGAACACCGAGGCGAGATAATGATGGATCTCGAAGCGCTCCATCTGCTCGCGCACCAGAGGCAAGAGGCTTGCAGCCGCGCGGAGAAGTTCGCTGTCCTCGTCGCTGAGTTCGCTGCGCGCCGGAACTTCTCCGTCGCAGTTCTTTGCGATCATGGACAGCGAGCGCTGCGCAAGATTGCCGATGTCGTTTGCGAGATCGGCATTGACGCGGTTCACCACGGTTTCGTGGTTGTAGCTGCCGTCCTGTCCATATGGCACTTCGCGGCAGAAGAAATAGCGGATCTGGTCGACGCCATAGGTCTCGACCAGCGTCTGCGGGTCGATCACATTGCCGACCGATTTCGACATTTTCTCGCCGCGGTTATAGAGGAAGCCATGGCCGAAAACGCGCTTCGGCAGCGCGATGCCGGCGGCCATCAGCATGGCCGGCCAGATCACCGCATGAAAGCGCACAATGTCCTTGCCGATGATATGTGCGTCGGCAGGCCAGTATTTCTTGAACGGTTTGCTCTCGACATCGGGATAGCCGACGCCGGTGATGTAGTTCGTCAGCGCGTCGAACCAGACATACATGACATGGCTCGGGTCGCCGGGCACTTCGATTCCCCAATCGAGTTTCGTCCGTGCACGGGAGATCGAGAGATCCTTCAGTCCGCGTTTGACGAAGGCGACGACCTCGTTGCGGCGCGATACCGGCTGGATGAAATCCGGGTTCTTTTCGTAAAGTTCGAGCAGCCGGTCCTGATAGGCGGAGAGGCGGAAGAAATAGGTGTCTTCCTCCATCCATTCCACGGGCGTTCCGGTTGGCGCGAAGAGCTTGCCCTCTTCGTTCTTCGTCAGTTCGTCTTCGCCGTAAAAGGCTTCGTCGCGAACCGAGTACCAGCCCGAATAGGCGTCGCGGAAAATATCCGGTCCCTGCGGGCCCTTGTTCGCTGCGATCGTCTTCCAGAGATGCTGGCAGGAACGCACATGGCGATCCTCGATCGTGCGGATGAAATCGTCGTTCGAGGCGTTGAGGAAACCAGCCATGGCCTTGAACTTCGGCGCCATCTCGTCGGCGAGTTCCCTGGCGGTGATGCCGCGCGCCCTCGCCGTCTGCACCATCTTCTGGCCGTGATCGTCCACGCCCGTCTGGAAACGCACGTCGAAGCCGTCGAGCCGCTTGAAACGCGCAATGACGTCCGTCGAGATCATCTCATAGGCATGGCCGATATGCGGCGCGCCGTTGGGATATGAAATCGCGGTCGTTATGTAAAAGGCTTTGCGAGCCGTCATCTTGGGCGAACCTGTCGAGAATGGCGCCTTGAGGGGCGCGGAGCGTCACGCTCCGATGCGTTCGCCGGCGACGCTTTCCAGCATCGAAAAAGCGTTCATGATCACGAGCTTGCGATCCGTATTGAGCGCTTCCGCCCGGGCGACCGATTGGTTGATCTTTTCCCATACCTCGACCCAGCGATCAAGGCCGGCGCCGCTCGCGAGCCGGGCCATGGCCGCCCCCTCGCCCGCTACGATGTCGCCCGCCTCCCCTGCGCCCGCGCCCGTCCGCACCAGCCTTTGCAGCCAGTCCGAGAGGAGGTCGACGAAGGTTTCATAGGCTTCGTCCGCGCCACGGCGGCCCACCTTGTCGGCCAGCGCATGGATGCCTTTGACGTTGAGCCGCGGCAGCGGCATGAGCAGCGAAACGAGTTCGCGGTAGAGATCGAGGCCGCCCCCCGCGGCGATGGTGAGTGCGCGCCCTGCGCTGCCCTCGGCGAGGCGGCCAATGGCGACGCGCTCTTCCGCGTTCGCTTTGGTCTCGTTCGCGGCCAGCACCTCGGCAATATGGGGCGCGTCGAGCGGCTTGAGCGTCAGGACGCGGCAGCGCGAGCGGATGGTCGGCAAGAGGCGGCCGGGCTGGTGGCTGACGAGAATGAAGAGCCCGCGCGCGGGCGGTTCTTCGAGGATTTTCAGCAGCGCGTTTTCGGCGTTGACGTTCATCTCGTCGGCGGCGTCGACGATGGCGATACGCCATCCGCCCGCGCCCGCGCTCATGCCGAAGAAATTCGACGTTCGCCGCACCTCCTCCACCGGAATGACGGTCTTCAGGCGCTTCGCCTTGTCGTCATAGGGGCGCCGGATGACGAGGAGATTGGGGTGGCTCTGCGCCGCGATCTGGCGGAACACGGCGTGGTCTTCGGGCACGGAGAGATCGCGCGTCCGCGCGGCCTCGGCCACCTCCGGCGCTCCATAGCGCAGCAGGAAGCGCGCGATGCGATAGGCGAGCGTCGCCTTGCCGATGCCCTTGGGGCCTGTGAGCAACCATGCGTGATGCATGCGTCCGCCCATGAAGGCGTCGAAGACGGCGCGCTCCGCCTCATCCTGGCCGATCAGCGTCGAGACCTCGCGCGGATGCGGGAAGTCGCCAAGCCTGTCGCTTTCGGGAATATCGCTCATGCACCTGTCGTATCACAGGGCGGGTGGCCGCCTCAATGTGGGCGGGGCGCGGGATCAGCGGCGCGCGTTCTCGCTCAGCTGCGTCGCGTCAGGCTGGAGCTTGACCTGCTTGCTGCCGTCCAGATTGACCTGCACAACAATTTTCTGCTGCGGGTCGACCTGCTTGTCGTCCACAAGAACCTCGTAATAAAGGTGGTTGCCTGTGGCGAGGCCCGAAGCGCCGATATAGGCGATCAGCTGCCCCTTGCGAACATGCGAGCCCGACTTCAATCCGGCCGCGAACTTCGCCAGATGCGCATAGGCGGTCGCCAGATGCTCATTATGGTTGAGCTTGATGTAGCGGCCGTAATTGCCGCGCCAGCCGATGGTCTGCACGACGCCGTCTTCCGTCGCATAAACGGGTGTGCCCTTGGGGGCGGCATAGTCGACGCCCTTGTGGAACTTGCGCACGCCAAGCACCGGGTGGACGCGCCAGCCCCAGGGCGATGTCATGCGGCCCGTGCGTACCGGCGAGCCGAGCGTCATCGCCGCCGCAGCGACCGGCCAGCTTTCCGTCTCTGCCGTCACGGTCTTCTCGATTGCGGGGATCTCCGCCGCGGGCGCTTTGCCCTGCAGGCTGAAGCCGCCGCTTCCACCGGAGATGATGGCCACTTCCTGGGCCTTGCCGGGGTGAAGGCGCAGAGAGACGAGATGGCGCTTCGCCGGTTCGCTGCCGCGCACGGCGAGGTCGATCTTGTCGCCCGCCTTGAGCCTGGCGACATCGAAGTGAGCGCCGAGCGTCTTCAGCGCCGCATCGCGCTGCGTCTTGTCGACGCCTTCGCGGGTCAGAACCTTGGAGAGCGTGTCGCCCTTCATGAGTTTGACGGTGCGGCTTGCCACCATGTCGTGGCGCGTCGGGGCGCTTTTCAGGAGGGCGGCGTTGATCGCGGCTTCAATGTCGCGCCCCGCATCAACGGGCAGATCGGAGGACGGGATGCTCAGTGTACCGAGCGTATTGGCCTGGGCGGGAAGAGCGCTGAGGAGAAGGAAGGACGTTGCGAGAGACGCACCGATGAGCGGCAGCAGATTTTGCGCGTTCTTCTGTCGCTGTTTCATGCGTTGGCTTCCCGTTTTCAGAGCGTCCCCCCGTGAGCCGGAACGCAATCAGAGAAACCTCTATAGTCGAAGCCCCGCCGATGGGTCAAACAGGAATTTACCATACGTATCAATGAACTATGTGGCCAAACGAGATGTCACACTGTGCCAAATTTGCCGCGCCACCTCGTCTTCGCTTTGTGACGCATCGATGACGACGCAGCGCTCCGGCTGCGCCTTCGCGATGGAAAGGAAGGCATTGCGCAGCGTTTGATGGAACTCTTGCTCCATTCGCTCGTAGCGATCCTCGCCAGAGTTATCCACACCTGCGCGGATATGCGCCCGCGCAAGGCCGATATCCACAGGCAGATCGAGCATGATGGTCAGTGCAGGCATATCCGCGCCAATCACAAGCGCGGACAGTGTTTCGACCGTTTCTTCGCCCACGCCTTGCGCCCCGCCCTGATAGGCGAAGGTTGAATCCACAAAGCGGTCGGAGACGACCCAGGCGCCGCGAGCCAGCGCAGGACGGATCGTGTGGGCGAGGTGATCTTCGCGCGCCGCGAAGTGCAGCAGCGTTTCCGCCAGCGGTGTCCATCGCCCCGTATCGCCGGTGACGAGCAGGTGCCGGATGGCCTCAGCTCCCGGCGCGCCACCCGGCTCGCGCGTCAACACGACCTCGTGGCCGAGGGCTTCCAGTCGCGCCCGAAGCGCGCGCGCCTGCGTCGATTTGCCGGCGCCCTCGCCACCTTCCAGCGTGATGAAGCGCGGCTGGGTCACGTTCTCAGCCGCCGAAGATCATGTGCTTGAGCGCGTTCATCGCGCGGCCGAAAATACCGAGCCGATCGACATTCGCGCCCGCGACCAGCGGGATTTCCTGCACGGGCTTGTCGGGCGCTTCGATACGCAGGGTGCCGATGCGCTGACCCGCGGCGATAGGAGCCTTCACGGGCGAGGAATAGCTCACCGTCACCTTCATGCCCTTGCGCTGGTCGGGCGTCATGATGAGCGAAACGTCGCTGCCCGCCACCAGCGGCACTTCCGAATAGGTGCCCTGCCAGACGGGCGCATTTTCAACTGTGGCACCCTTGGCGAAGATTTCGTACTTCTTGAACGAGCGGAAACCCCAGTCGAGCACGCGCACGCTTTCTTCGGCGCGAGCCTTGTTCGTCGGCATACCGTTGAGGACGAGGATGAGCCGCTGGCCGTTGCGCTTGGCCGATACGACGAGGCCAAAGCCCGACGCTTCTGTGTGCCCGGTTTTCAAGCCGTCGACACTGGGATCGAGGTACAGCGCCGGATTGCGGTTCTCCTGGTGGATGCCGTTCCAGGTGAACTCCTTCTCGCTGAAGTAGTGATAATATTCCGGGAAGTCATAGATGATGTGGCGAGCGAGCCGCGCGAGATCGTGCGCCGTCATCATCTGGTTCGGATCGGGCCAGCCGGTGGAGTTCGCGAAGGTCGAATCCGTCAGGCCGAGTTCCTTCGCGCGCTCCGTCATCGCGGCGGCGAATTCCGGCTCCGAACCCTTCAACGCTTCCGCGACCGTGATGCAGCCGTCATTGGCTGATTGCACGATGATGCCCTGTATCAGCACCTCGACCGGAATGCGCGATCCGACCTGCGCGAACATGGTCGACGAACCCGATGTCGTGCCGCCCGCTCGCCATGCATGCTCGCTGACGGGGAATTCGTCGGTGAGCTTGACCGTGCCGGACTTCAAGGCGTCGAAGAGCATCGACAGCGTCATGAGCTTGCTCATGCTCGCGGGATGCATGCGAACGTCGCCGTCCTTTTCCCACAGCACGGCGCCCGTCGCCGCGTCCATCAGCACCGCGTATTGCGCCGAGGTGTCAAAGGCGAGCGCGGGGCGCGCGGCCAGGATGGACAGCAGTGCGACAGCGGCAAGTGCCATGCGGTGAAGGATCGGCTTCATTCGACTCATATCGGATATTCCCTTTCAGTGGCGTCGGCAGGTGTGCGCATGTCCGTCTAATCGACGATGATGCGCGCCCCGGCATGGCCCTTCTGTATGACGTTCTGCAGCGACGCGTCGGCGGCGGATACGTTGGGCAGCGGCCCCACGCGCACACGATAATATTGCGCCCCTTCGACCTGCACAGGTTTCACCTGCACATTGTTGAACCCCTGCGCGAGCAACTGCTGATGCACGGACTCGGCATTGGCGAAGCTGCGGAAAGAACCGGCCTGCACAAAGAGGTTCGTGCCTGCAGGCACGGGCACCTGTTGCACGGCGGCGGGCGTCGGCGGCAGCACATTGGCGCTGGCGACCTGCGTTTCGTCGGAAACGGGTTTCATCCCGCCTGCGGGCTTCGGCGCGGAGAGCGTGGAGGCGGAAACCGAAACCGGCGCCGATGAAACCGGCGCCGATGACGCGACCTTCACCCCGGCAACCGGCGCGAGCGCGACGGCGGTGACCGAAGATTTGGGCACAATGGAAACCTGTTTCTCGCTCTCGTCCATGGCGGGCTTCGGCGCGATGAAGGTTTCCTGGCCGGTTGCCGAGGCCACCTGCGTCTTCATCGTGCCGGGAATGCCCGGCAGCGGCGCGCGGCCGAGATACTGTACGCGGACTCTCGCCGTGCCCTTGCGGTCATAGTCCAGAAGTTCCGCCGCCTTGTGCGAAAGGTCGATCTCGCGGCCATTGACGAAGGGCCCGCGATCATTGACCCGGACGACCACCGACCGCCCGTTTTCGAGATTGGTCACGCGGACGAGAACCGGCATCGGCAAGGTCGGATGCGCGGCGGTCAGCGCTTCCTGATCGAACGTCTCGCCATTCGCTGTCTGCTTGCCGTGAAACTGCGGGCCGTACCATGAGCCGATACCCGTGGAGTCGTAATTCTCGTCCTCATGCGGGTAGTACCAGACACCGGCGACCTGATAGGGCTTGCCGATCTTGTAGGAGCCGCCCTCGCCCGTCGGAACGTGGTCGGTGCTGCGGCTGGTTCCGCAGGCGGCAAGCATCAGCGCCATGGCCGCCATCGCCGCCCAGCCAAATGGCAAAGCCCGTGACCTGATCGGCATGGGCCAGACCATATCGGACGACATCGAACCGCTCATTCGGATACCCCTGGTTCCGCGCGGAACTGCGCCTCTGGACAACCCTGCCTGTTGTCCGGACCGGCGACTCACGCGCGCGAACATCATCAAGCTTATAATCAGCCGCAGGTTGAGCGGCAAGAAGCCCCGTATGCTCCATTCACTCCCTCGCATGCCTTTCCTTTCCCTCCAAGCCGCGTTAACGATTGAGGAAAATAGCCGCCTGTCGCGGACCGGGGACAAGTATGACGACGCATGCAGCCGAGCGATCGGACGAGGTTCTGGAAAATAGCGCGAGCCAGTCGCTGACTCAGGGCCTTGTCCGACTGATCCGTTCGAAGCCCATCGGGACCGGCGATCTCGAGGCGGCAGCCCTGTTCACGCTCGACGCGGTCGCCAATATTCTGGCGGGACGCAACTCCGTCCCCGGTCGGGCGCTGCTCGCCTGGTCGGCTGAGAAGACGCGCAGCAACGCCGAGCCGGATCCCGAGCACCTCGCCTTTCTGATGGGTGGCCTTTGCCACATTCTGGAAACAGATGACCTCCATCGCGGGTCGGTGGTGCATCCGGGCTGCGTCGTGGTTCCGGCGGCCTGGGCGCTCGCGCGGCATCGCCGGCCAAGCGGGCGCGCGCTCCTCGAGTCGGTGCTTCACGGGTTCGAGGCGACGACGCGCGTCGGCATGGCGGTTGGCCCGGCCCATTACCGTATCTGGCACAATACGGCGACCTGCGGACCCTACGGTTCCGCGATGGCGGCAGCCTATCTCCTCGGCCTTTCGGATGCGCAGGCCGTCGACGCTCTGGGCAATGCGGGCAGTCAGTCGGCGGGCCTTTGGCAGTTTCTCGAAACCGGGACCATGACGAAGCATCTTCATGCGGGCCATGCCGCCGAGGCCGGACTCAAGGCGGGCGAGCTCGCCGTCTTCGGTTTTACCGGCCCGCCCCACATTCTCGAAGGCGAAAAGGGCTTCTTCCGCGCTGCCTGCCCGGACGCCGATCCCGCCGCCGTGCTGCGCGCGCCCGACGCGCCGTGGCAGCTTCTGCTGACCTCCATCAAGCCCTGGCCGTCCTGCCGTCATACCCATCCGGCAATCGATGCCGCCGAGGAATTGCGCGTCAAGATCGCGGGCCGCGCAATCGAGGCTGTCGAGGTCGACGCCTATCAGGCAGCGCTCGACGTCTGCAATCGGCCCGTGGCCAACAGCGACTACGAAGCGAAGTTCTCGCTGCAACACGCGGTTGCTGCAGCCCTGACGCGCCATCCGGTCGACTTCGAAGCTTTCGGCCCCGCAGCGCGCAGCGAATGCGCGGCGCTGGCGTTGAAAGTCTCGGTCGCCGCGCGCGAGCCTTATCTTTCCGCCTATCCGAAGTTCTGGGGTTCGGCGGTACGCGTTCGTCTGGCCGACGGAACGAAGCTCGAAGTCGCC